>DNAU01000086.1 GCA_003491925.1 Chloroflexota bacterium | reverse complement strand
CGGGCCCATTCCGGCGCGCGTCACCTGCTGCACGCTGTTCCCCCTCCATGAACCGCATCGGCGGTCCTGGGCTGCTGGATCGTCCGATCGGCGTCTTCGCGCTGAATCCACTCTAGATGCCCGGCTTCGCCACTGACAGCCCCCATTTTGGTCGCAGTCGAAGGCCCGTACCCCGAAGATTGGGTGCTCCGCCGACCACTGCAGGGTGATTGGAATGCCGTCCAATCCCCAATGCGCATCGTGCAGACGATCGGGCATGGTACTCGCGCGCTCGAAATGCGGTGCATCGCGCCATCCGGACCGTTTGACAGCTTGGTGGGGCTCGTGCATGCTTGGACAAGTCACCGCCGCCCCGAGGGACGTCGAGATCAAGGGTGGTCCGAAACTCCAGCCGGCGGAGACCGTTGGTCCGCTCGAGGGGGAACCATGTTCCGTTCCGCTCCCGGCACGGCCACCCTTGCGGGGTTGTCCGCTGCCGCGATGCTGCTGCTGGCCGGTTGCGGCGGGGCCGAGAACGGCCCGGTGATCGGCGCCCCGGCACAGGCCGCGCCCTCGGCACCCGGCGCCTCGGCAAGCCTGACGCTCGCCGTGCTCCAGCAGCAGCTGTCCAGCCAGCTCAGCGCAGCAGGCCAGACCGGGAGCGACCCGGAGTTCGCTCAGTTCACGTCAGAGGTGGACGCGCTCCTCAACGACCAGAGCCTGCTGGCGTCGGAGCGGATCAGCGGTCTCCAGCAGCTGGGCAGCACGGAGGCGAGCAAGCTGGAGGGCGAGCTCAGCAACCTGATCGGCCAGGTCGAGAGCGACTCCGCGCTCACCTCGGAGCAGCGCTTCGACATCGAGGAGGTCATCCGCTCGGTCGACGATGAGCTCCAGGCCCTCAGCGCCAAGATCGCCGCGGATTCGCTGGCCGATGTGCTGCGTTCGGACGTGCTCAACGTGGACAGCTCCACGTTGGTGGACGCCGTGGTCGAGCCCGTGGTCCACATCGCGATCGGAGCCGGCGATCTGCTCAGCGAGGCCGACCTGATGTCCGGACAGGTGCAGAACCTGAGCGACCAGATCTCGCCCACCGCGACCAACCAGCAGACCGAGAGCGGTCTCGTCAGCAGCATCCAGGCGGACATCGCGGCCATGAATGCGACCGGGAGCTCGGTGTTCACCCAGGTGCTCGAGATCACTCCCGCGGGCTACCCCGGGAACCAGGCAACCCTCAACACCCTCAAGGCGGACGTGACCAACGCTGACAACGGGGCGGCGGCGTCCGGACGCAACGATGTGAGCCAGCTCCAGACCTGCCTCACCGACGACAAGACAACCCAGTCGTGCTGAGCATGCCCAGGCTGGGATGGGCCACGCCCCCGCCACCTTGAAATTCACTCACAGCGAACCCATCGCAGGAGAGGTCGAGCGACAGCCATGAACATCACGCACCAGAAGTCAGCACTGCTGCGCGGTGCCGGGGGCCTGGCGGCCGCCATCGGCGCCGCCAGCATCGCGTTCGGGGCCTTCGCCACCTCGGCGGCGGCGGGGGGCAACCCCAACTTCGAGGGGATCCTGTCGGCGGCCGCGCCCACCGGGTTCATGTCCAGCCCGCTGGCCTACGACGTCTCCGGCGGCCCGGTCACGGTCGACTTCGACGTCGCCGTCACCAACCTCACGGCGGTGACCCAGTTGGTCGGGCTCAACTTCTCCGCCGATCACATCCTGACCTACAACGGCGTGGACGTCGCCGACGGCCAGCCGGGGCAGCCCGGGATCACCTTCACCGGTCCATCGGGGACGACCCAGGTGGCGATGCCGGGCACCCAGTCGTTCACCACCACCTGGAGCGGCGACCAGGTCGTCAACCTGGCGCTGCAGTACAACCTGGACAGCTGCGGGTACTACCAGCTCGACATCTGGGCGCCGGTGAGCGGCGGCTCGGACAGCTCCGGTCAGCGCGACCGGGCGACCCTCGCCTCCGGCTTCATCCGGGTGCTGGGGTGCGGCGGCGGCTCGGGCAGCCCGACGCCATCTCCCACCACCACCCCGAGCCCGACCGGCTCGGTCCAGCCGACCTCCACGGCCAGCCCCAGCCCATCTGGCAGCCCGACGTCGTCGCCCGACGGCGGGGTGCTGGCCGCCAGCACCCCGGGCACCGGCGCCGGCGGAGGCGGCGATGGGTTCGGGCTCGGCCTGCTCCTGTTGGGGATCGGCGCGGTCCTCGTGATCGCCGGCCGCTTCCGCCGCGCGGCCAGGGCGGGGCTGCCGCCCATCGACCTCTGAGGCTGGTGTCGAGATGGAGATTAGAGACTACCTGCGGGCGATCCGGCGCTGGCTCTGGCTGCCCATCGTGGTCCCAGTGCTGGCCGGGCTGATCACCGGGGGCCTGCTCGAGCTGCAGCCGTCCAAGTACCAGGCCAACGCGACGGTCATCGTCCCGGCAGTGACCGCCAAGGGCTTCTCCACCAGCGCGGCGGCGCAGTATGCGGTCACCTTCGAGGACGTGCTGGTCAGCAGCCCGGTGGTCGACAAGGTGGCCCCCAAGTACCACGTCCCGACCCAGGACCTGGTCAGCGGGCTGAGCGCCAGCACCACCACCGCGTCCAGCAACATCATCCACGTCGTCTACCTCGGTTACCGGGGCCAGAACACGACCGGGATCGTCGACGACGCCACGGTGGTCGCCCTCGACACCATCGCCGAGCCGCAGCTGGTCCAGGCGCAGAACGCGGTCAGCGCCGCCCAGGTCCAGCTCGAGCAGGCCAACGCCGCCATCAACAACTTCGACGCGACCACCGGCAACCTCCTGCCCCAGCAGCAGTTCGACGCCGAGCAGCAGGAGCTGGATACGCTCGACCTCGAGCTGCAGCAGGCGAACATCGCCGGGGACACGGCTCACGCGACCGCCCTGGAGGGGCTGATCTCCCAGCGCGAGCAGCAGCTGGCCACCCTGGCCGGGCAGCTCAGCCAGTACACGACCCTCAACGACGCGCGCCAGGCGGCGATCGCCGTCAGCGATCACGCCGCCCAATCCCTGAACGACGTCGAATCGCTGATCGCGGCGGACCACGCGTCCGGGACGGTGACGGTGCAGAAGATCGGACGGGTCTCGAAGCTCGCCGACACCCTGAAGTTCGCGGCGATCGCCTTCGCGGTGGCCCTGGCGCTGGCCCTCGGTCTCATCCTCCTGATGGAGCTGATGCGGAAGCCCGCGCAGAGCACGCCCGCCGAGGCCCCGGCAGACGAGGGTGACGGCGACGTCGACCGTGAGAGCGCGGCGGGTGGCGCGCTGGTCGAGGGCCGCTTCGGGCGGCCGGAGATGCCGACCGGTGGACGCCCGTTCGGCAACGGGCTCGAGCTCGACCCGGACGACGAGCGGTCCCCGCTGGCCGGCCGGTCCGAGGGGTGAGCCGGTGGGGTCAGCGTCAGCCTGAGCTGAGGGGTGCGAGCCGGTGACGACGGTTCTGTACATCGCCGGGACGGGGCGGAGCGGGAGCACCGTGCTCGCCGCCGTCCTCGGCGAGGTCGAGGGTGTCTTCGCGGCGGGAGAGGTCCGCTACCTCTGGCAGCGTGGACTGGTGGAGGGTCGCCTCTGCGGCTGCGGGGTGCCGGTCGCCGAGTGCCCGCTCTGGAGCGCGGTCCTCGCCTCCGTCGATGCGTCCGGAGCCACCCTCCCACCCGCGGCCATGGCCGAGCTGCTCCGCCGCGGCGGCCGGGTTCGGCATCTTCCCCGCGCCCTCGCCGGCGAGGGCCTGTCGCCGAGCGCCGGCTCGTCGGCGGCGTCGGGCCGGTCGACACTCAGCCGGCTCTACCCGGCCATCGCCGAGGCCACCGCCAGCCGGGTCGTGGTCGACTCCTCCAAGCTGCCGTCCTACGCCCATCTCATCGCCGGGCTGCCTGGCATCGATCTCCGGGTCGTCCATCTCATCCGTGACCCTCGAGGTGCGGCCCACTCCTGGTCGAGCCGCAAGGCCCTCGCCGATGGCGCCGAGCGACCTCACATGGAGCAGATGGGCCCGCTGAAGAGCGCGGTGCTCTGGGATGTCTGGAACCTGGCCGCCGCCCGGCTGCTCGGCGGCGAGGGGCGCTACCTCCGCCTGCGCTACGAGGACCTCGTCGCCGAGCCGGCGACGGCGGTGCGACGGATCCTCTCCCTGGTCGGGATGGACGACGCTCGGCTGCCCTTCGCTGCCGGGGGAGGCGTCAGTCTGAGCCCGAACCACATGGTCGCCGGCAACCCGGACCGGCTCCGGAGCGGACCGATCCAGCTCCGGGTCGACGCCCGGTGGCGGTCCGCGATGCCTGCGCGCGACCGGTGGGTCGTCAACGCGGTCAGCGCTCCGCTGCTCGTCGCCTATGGCTATCCGTTCAGCACGGGTATGGCAGGTGGGCTGGAGTCCACCGTGCTGGACCGGGTCCCGCTCAACCAGGGCGGTGCCGCCCGCTTCGCGCGCCGGGTGCGCCGGCACCTCCACTGGGCCCGGAGCGAGGGCGTGGGCCGGCTGGTCGAGGAGGACGAGCTCAACCCCGCGACCAAGTTCCGGGTCGCGCTCGAGAAGCGGCGCTGGCGCCATGCCCACCCCCGCCCCGCGGGCACGGCCATGCCCGTGTACGTGGTCGGGCTGCAGCGCTCCGGGACCAACATGCTGACCCGCGGCCTCGACCGGGCCCCGGAGTTCGAGGTGCACAGCGAGAACGACCGCGCCGCCTTCGACCGGTTCCTGCTGCGCTCGGACGAGACCGTCGCCCGGATCGTCGCCCGCAGCCGGCATCGCTTCGTCCTCTTCAAGCCGCTCTGCGACTCGCACCGCGTCGATCATCTGCTCGACCAGGTGCCCAGCCGGACTCCGGGTCGCGCGATCTGGGTCTATCGAGACGTGGACGGGCGCGCCCGATCCGCCCTCTCCAAGTTCGGACGCAACAACCTGCTCGTCCTCGCCGACATCGCGGCCGGAAGCGGCGCCGGGATGTGGCAAGCACAGCGGCTGCCGGCGGCGGCCATGGAGGTGATCTCCAGCTTCGACTACCGGACCATGACGCCCGAGACCGCGGCCGCCCTCTTCTGGTGGGTGCGCAACTCGCTCTACTTCGAGCTGGGTCTGGACCGGCGGTCGGACGTTCTGCTCGCCTCCTATGACGATCTCCTGACCGACCCGCGGGCGGGGATGCGGGCGATCTGCTCGTTCCTGGGGCTCGCCTTCCGCCCCGAGCTGGTCGCCCACATCGCCCCCCGGGCGGCGAGGCGCGCGGCTCTGGATCTCGACCCACGCGTGCGCGTGCTCTGCGATCAGCTCCAGGAGCGGATGGACACCACCCTGCGCGCGCAGCGCGAGGGTCGGGCCGCCTAGATGAGCGCGACCCCGGACTCCAGCCGCCACTCCGACCGGGCCGTGATCCGCCAATCCGGGCTGACCGGGGTGGCCGCCGGGATCAGCGTGATCTTCGGACTGCTGCTCGACATCAGCATCGCCGCGCGTTTCGGCGCCGGCCGCGCCACCGACTCCTTCTTCGTCGCGGCCCGCATCCCGCTCGCACTCACCGCGATCGTGATGGTGGTGGCCAATCAGGCCCTGGTCCCGGCCTTCCGGACCTCGCTGACCAAGCGGGGGGCGGCCGCGACCCACCGCCTCATATCGATGATCGTGGCCGTCGTGCTGGCCACCGGCGCGGTCATGCTGCTCGGGATCTGGCTGCTCGCCGACCCGCTGATGCGCATCACCGCGCCGGGGATCTCCGCCTCCGAGGCGGCAACCGCAGCCTCGATGGCACCGGTCGTTTTCGGGATCGTGCCGCTGGTGGCGGTCTCCGAGGTGATGCGGGCCTACCTCAACTCCCGCTACCGGTTCGTCGTTCCCGCGCTGATGAGCGGGATCCTGACCGCCGTCGCCGCCTCGGTGGTGCTGGTCGGCCCGATCCTCGGCTGGCGGCACGACATCCACATCGTCGCCTTCGCCTACCTCTCCGGGGCGGTGCTCCAGGTCGTGGTCATGCTGGTGATCGCGACCTACCGCGGTCTCCGCCTGCGACCCGCCCTGCACCTTCGCGACCCGCACCTGCGCAGCATCGGGAAGCTGGTGGTGCGCCCGACCACCGGGGCGGGGCTCAATCCGGTCGCCCGGCTCGCCGAGCAGATCCTGGTCTCCTTCCTCCCGCCCGGCTCGATCACCATCCTCAACTACGGCTATCGCCTGATCTCGGCGATCGGAGGCACGGTCTTCTTCCGGTCGGTGATCGTCGCCCTGATCCCCCGCCTCACCGAGGCCCACAACCACGACGACCAGGTGGCCGTCCGGCGACTGACCGGGGTGGGGATGCGCATCATGCTGGCGATCAGCCTGCCCCTCACCGCGTTCATGGCGGTGCTCTCGCAGCCCGGCGCCATCGCGGTCTTCCACCGAGGCAGCCTGACCCGGGCGAGCGCGGCGCTGCTCGGGGTGCTGCTGGCGGTCTACTCGATCAGCCTGGTGGGATCGGCGGTGCAGCGGGCGCTGCTGGCCCCCTTCATGGCCCGCCTGGACACCCGCACCGTCCTGCGCAACACCATCTACGGGGTTGTCGCCAACCTCGTGCTGCTGCCGCTGCTCATCCTGCCCTTCGGTCTGGGCAACCAGCACGCCATCCTGGGTGTGGCCCTGGCGTACTCGCTCGCCCAGTTCGTCAATGTCGGCCACGCCTGGTACCGGTTGCGACGGACGATCGGCTGGCGCCCGGACGGACTGGCGAGCTTCACCGCCAAGCTTGCCGCGGCCTCACTGCTGACGGGTGCGGCCATGCTGGCCGCCACGGTGGCCTTCCGCCTCGACCAGGTCAGCGGCCGCTTCACCCTCATCGCCCTCACCCTGGCGGTGGGGCTGGGCGGCTGCGCCGTCCTGGCGGCCAGCCTTCACTTCCTCACCGGCGGGGATCTGACCTCGGCGTGGCGTTCGCTGCGGCGGCGTGACCGGCCGGCATCGGGAGGCAGCGGCGGAGCGCTGTCAACGACCGAGGCGGTCGCGAGCTCGCCGGAGCCGGCCGGCGCGACGGCTGAGCAGGGGGAGCCGGCGATGACCGGGGGGGCCGCCTGATGGCGACGATGGACACCCTGGCCCCGACCGGCCCGTCGGCACCTGCGGCATCGCGCCGCAGGACGCTGCTGATGCTGCTCTTCGCGGTGCTCATCCTCGCGGTCTCGGTCGACGCCGGAGTGGAGGCCGCGCTCGGCGGCAACAAGCTGCTGCTCATCGTCCCCATCGGAGGCGTGGCCGGAATCGGCCTGGTGGCGCTCGGTCTGGTCAACTTCGAGAACTTCGTCCTCTTCACCATCGCGCTGCGCGCCAGCCTCGACATCACCAAACCGTCCAGCGGCAACAGCGGTGCGGCCGGGGTCAGCTCGGCGACCTCCACCTCCGGTCTGGACCCGGCGGGGGCGCTCGCCATCGTCTTCATCCTGATGGCGTTCTTCTGGTTCATGACCCGTCATTGGGCGGGGCGGAAGTCGCCACCTGCGTCGATTCATCGCATCTGCCTGATCATCTTCTGCATCGCCGGATTCCTGAGCGTGATCGATTCATCGGACATCACCTTCAGCATCCTGACCGCGCTCAAGGTGGCGGCCGTGGTGGCGATGCTCGCCGTGCTCGAGGTCATGCTGATCGACCGCGCCGCCATCGAGCGGATGATCGCGGCCATCTACCTCTCCGCGGCGGTGCCCGTGGGCTACACGCTGATCCTCATCGCCACCCACCACTCGCAGTTCACGAGCGGCGGCTTCGCGCGTTTCGAGGGGACCTTCGCCCAGCCCAACCCGTTCGCGATCTACCTGACCATGCTGATCGTGATGGGGGTGGCGATCTTCCCTCACCTGCGGCGGCGGAACAAGATCCTGATGACCGCCCTGCTCCTCGGTTGCGTGATCGCGCTCTACTCGACCTTCACCCGCAGCGCCTGGCTGGCGTGCATCGTCGCGGTCGTGGTGGTCGCCGGCCTGGGCCGGCGGCGCCTGCTGCTCGGAGGCCTGGTGGCGGGCGCCATCGTGAGCCTGGTGGCGGTGCCCACCATCGCCCAGCGCTTCGCCGACCTCGGCCAGTCGTCGAGTCCGAACGGCTACGCCACCAACTCCCTGATCTGGCGGTTCAACTACTGGGACGAGGTCCTGCCGCTGGCCAGCAAGGACCCGATCACCGGCATCGGCCTGGGGATGAGCTCCTTCGAGACCGTCCAGGCCAAGGAGCCGCACAACGACCCCCTGCGCGCCTATGTGGAGACGGGGCTCGTCGGGCTGCTCGCCTACTTCCTCCTCCTGATTAGCATGGGGGTGGTGGCGCGCCAGGCGATGCGCTACACCAAGCGAAGACCGCTCAGCTTCGAGCGGGCCATCGCGATCGGATTCGCCTGCTCGGCGATGGCCTTCGTGGTGCTGAGCCTGGTCTCCAACGTGATCACCCAGGTGGTCGTCCTCTGGTATTACGTGGCCTTCGCGGCCGCCGCCTATGCGGTCACGCGCTACCGCGAGAACGCCCGCTTCCTCGGCCTTCCTCCTCCGCCTGACGAGGATCCCCTGGTGCTCTCGGCATGAGGTCGCCCGCTCGCGGCCGTGGCTTCGCGCGGGTGCGCTGAGAGGGCTTGCGGTGCGGATCCTGCACGTCAACAAGTTCCTCTACCGTCGCGGGGGCGCCGAGGCCTACATGGAGGACGTCGCCGAGCTTCAGGTCGCCGCCGGCCACCGGGTCGCCTTCTTCGGCATGGCCCACCCGAGGAACACGCACCTGGAGTACGCGGCTCACTTCCCGGCTGAGATCGAGATGGAGCCACCGCCCCCCGACGTCGCCGGCCGGTTGCGCGGGGTCGGCAGGATGCTGTGGTCGACGTCGGCCAGTCGGGGGATGGACGCGGTCCTGGCCGACTTCCGGCCGGACGTGGTCCACCTCCACAACATCTACCACCAGCTCTCCCCCTCGGTGCTGCGGCCCATCGCGCGCCGGCAGATGGCCGCCGTGATGACCCTCCACGACTACAAGCTGGCCTGCCCCAGCTACCAGTTCCTGGACCACGGCCGGATCTGTGAGGCCTGTCTGGGCGGTCACTTCCACCACGCGGTGGCCCGCCGCTGCAAGGACGGGTCCTTGGGGTCGAGCGCCGTCCTGGCCGGCGAGCTCTTCCTGCACACCGTCACCCGCGCCTACTCCCCGGTGCGGCTGCTCATCTGCCCGAGCCGGTTCATGGCGGAGAAGATGGCCGAGGCGCGCGTCTTCCCGGCCCGGCTCCGCCATCTGCCTCACTTCATCGACACCCGCGGCATGGCGGTCAAGGGCACGCCTGGCGGCCCGGCCCTGGTGGCCGGGCGGCTCTCGCCCGAGAAGGGGGTCGACATCGCGATCCGGGCGATCGGCCGGCTGCCCGGGGGGCGCCTCGAGGTCGCGGGTACGGGACCCGAGGAGGCCCGCCTCCGCCGCCTCGCCGACACCGCTGCGCCGGGCAGGGTGCGCTTCCTCGGGCTGGTGCCGAAGAGCGGCGTCCACGAGCTGATGCTCGGCGCCTCGGTGGTCGCCGTGCCGTCGCGCTGGTACGAGAACCAGCCCATGGTGGTGCTGGAGGCCCTGGCCCGCGGCGTCCCGGTGGTCGGGAGCGACCTGGGCGGTCTGCCCGAGCTGGTCCAGCCCGGGCTGACCGGCGAGCTGGTCCCTCCCGGAGATCCCAGCGCCCTGGCGACGGCGCTGGAGCCGTTCCTGGCAACCCCGGACCACGGCTGGGCGATGCGCGATCGCGCCCGGGAGCGGATCGGCTCCGAGTTCTCGCCCGAGCGTCACCTGGAGCGCCTCACCGACCTCTACGCGGAGGCGGGCGCACCGCTCGCGAGGGCGGCCGCATGAGGCCGGTCCGGATTGCCTTCATCGGACAGCGAGGGATCCCCGCGACCATCGGCGGCATCGAGCACCACGTCGAGGAGATCGGCTCGCGGCTGGCCGAGCGCGGCCACCAGGTGACGGTGTACACGCGGGGCAACTACAGCCGGGAGCGCATCGCCGAATACCGCGGCATGCGAGTCCGCTACATGCCGACCGTCCCCACCAAACGGCTCGAGGCCCTGGTCCACAGCGGGCTCTCGACCGCGCACGCCATCCTGCCCGGCGAGGAGGCCGCCGACATCCTCCACTACCACGCCATCGGACCCTCGGTGTTCACCCCCGTTCCCCGGTTGCTCACCAGCCGGCGCGTGGTCGTGACCATCCACGGGCTGGACCACGATCGGGAGAAATGGGGATTCGGTGCCCGCACCTCCCTGCGCGCCGCGGGCTGGATCACCGCTCACGTGCCCCATGCCACCATCACCGTGTCCCGCGACCTCGCCGACCACTACCTGGAGCGGTACGGGCGCCCGGCGCACCACATCCCCAACGGCGTCGCCTCACCCGTGACCAGGAGACCGCGCCTCATCACCGAGCGATGGGGGTTGGCCGGCGAGGACTACCTGCTCTTCCTGGGGCGGCTGGTGCCGGAGAAGGCGCCCGACCTGCTGGTGCGCGCCTTCCGGCGTGTCGAGACCACCACCCGCCTGGTGCTGGCGGGCGGCTCCAGCTTCACCGACGGCTACGTGCGCCACCTCGAAGCGCTGGCCTCCGCGGATCCCCGCGTGATCATGGCCGGGGAGGTCCGTGGGGAGCTTCGCGACGAGCTCTACACCAATGCCGCCGCGTTCGTGCTCCCCTCGAATCTCGAGGGACTCCCGCTCACCCTCCTCGAGGCCGCCTCGCACCGCCTTCCCCTGATCGCGAGCGACATCCCGCCGCACCGGGAGGTGCTCGGTCGTGACGCACCCGGTGGAAGGTTCTTCCGGCGTGGCGACCAGAACGCGCTGAGCGACGCCCTGGGCGCGGTCCTCGGTGCCCTTCCCGTCGAGCGCGAGGGGGCGCGGCAGCTCGCTGACCGGGTGGTCCGGGACTACAACTGGGACGCGGCCACCGACGCCACCGAGGAGCTGTACGCCAGCCTGCTGGCGCGGCGGTCGTCGGTGTCCCTCCGGTCGGCCGGGCCCAGCGTCGGGCCGCTCCGCGCCCGGTGAGCTGTGACCGGCGCGGCCCCGGCGGCGGCCAGCTTCTCAGCCTTCGATGCGGGTGCTGCGCGTGCGGCGCTGCTAGGCTCGAGGGGGTGATGAGGTTCGGGAGGTGAGAGGGACTCGCGTCCGAGTGCTGCGATGCCGGCGCTGCTGGCTGGGAGGGCTGGCTCTGCCGATGCTGCTGGCGCTCGCGTCGTGCGGCGGTGGTCAGCCGCCACCGGCCACCACGGCGCCCACCAGGACGCCGGCGGCCACCGCGACCCCGGTCACCTCCGCGGGGCTCAAGTCGATGATCCACGGGCTGGTCGATCGGAACGGGCCGCCCCCGTCCGGCTACCTTGGCGCCGTCACCAACTTCGTGGTCGACGCTCCCTGGAGCGAGCTGCAGCCGACCGCAGGCGGTCCGCTCGCTGCCGACAACGTCATCGACCAGGCCATCGCCGCCGCCGACAGCCTCAACTCGGCCGCCGGGGACGGGAAGGTGGAGATCAAGATCAGGTTGATGGCGGGGGTCGACGCGCCGGCCTGGGCGCAGCAGCTCGGCGGCGGCCCGGTGACCCTCGTCAACCCCGAGGATGGCAGCACCGGCACGGTCGGACGCTTCTGGACCACCGCCTTCGGCCAGGCCTACGACCAGCTCTGGACCGAGCTGGCGGCGGCCTACGACAACGTGCCGGTGATCCACGAGATCACGGTCGCCCGCTGCATGACCTTCACCGACGAGCCGTTCCTCCGGGACACCAGCGATCCGGCCAACGTGCAGAGCCTGCTCGCGGCGGGCTTCTCGCTGACCGCCGACGAGCAGTGCGAGCAGCAGGAGATCCAGGTCGGCAGCGAGTGGCACCACACCCGGATCGGGGTCGCCTTCAACCCCTATCAGGCGGTCCAGGCCGACGGGTCGGCGACCACCGACGAGGCCTTCACCGCCAGCATGATGGACTACTGCCGCTCCCAGCTCGGTACCCAGTGCGTGCTCGAGAACAACTCGATCCGCACCCCGCCACTGAGCGGCGCCTACGCGCAGATGTATGCCACCATGGAGGTCCTGGGGCCGCCGATCACCTTCCAGACCTCCACCGAGGACAAGATCGGCAACCTGCAGTCCACCCTCGAGTGGGCCGCCACCATCGGAGCGGACGCGGTCGAGCTCCCGGAGCAGTACGTCGACCAGCCGGTGGCAGTCCTGGAGCCCGCCGCGGGCGAGCTCCAGGACAATCCGGTCAGTTGACGCTAGGGCCCGAACGTCCGCGCCCGCCGCGGCTCACTGGGCATCGGCGGTGAGCGCCTGGTTGTCCGCCTGCATCTGGGTGGCGGTCAGCAGCGTCTCGAAGCCGGTGGGCAGCTCGACGTCGTTGGCGCCCTCGCCGATCGCCCAGAGCACGGTGCTCTGCAGGTTGCCCACCAGCGCAGCCTGCGCGGTCTGGAAGTAGAGGGTGGGGCCGGTGCCCTTCATGCTGCTGTACATCTGGTCGTACTGGGTGCCCAGGCTCGCGGTGCGGATCGAGTTGTTGCCCAGGGTGCACCGGTTGCCGAGCGTGCTGTGGCAGTACGACATCAGGGTCTGGGTGAAGGCCTCGTCGATGCTCACCGAGCCGCTCCCGCTAATCGCCTGGTACGGGTTGAGGGCGATGCTCGAGTGGGTGTGGGTCCACGCCCCCTGGGCCGCGATCGCGTCCTCCTGGCAGGTCTGGTCGGCCGCTTCGGTGTAACCCGCGGCGACCAGGTTGGCCACCGACGTCGGGTCGGTCACCTCCCGGATGAGGGGTTCTGCGAAGACGGTCATGCAGCCCGAGGTGGTGACGTCCTCAATCGCCGGATTGGTGTCGTACTCGGCCGCGAGCAGCACCTGGAGGTGGGCGTAGGCCTGCTCCACCGGTGTCGTCCAGAAGCGCGGCACCTGGCCACCCTGGCCCGCGGCGCTGTTGTAGATGTACACCGAGCCCCCGCTCATGGCGTCCACCCAGCTCGGGGAGTCGATGCCGGCAAAGATTCGGATGCGCAGGTGCATGCCGCTGTAGGCCGGGGTCGAGTGGATGAGCGCGATGGCCTGGTCGATGGCGTTGTCGGAGGCGATGCTCGCCCCCGAGGCCGGCTGCAGCGATGCCCAGGTGACGTTGACCACCCAGCCGCCCATGTACGGGGCCAGCGACACGGGGGGCGCTCCGGTGCGATCGACGAGCCCGGACAGCTCCGGCTTGACACTCGAGGGTGGGGGCGTCGGTGTCGGTGTCGGCGTGGCGGTCGGGCGCGGGGTGGAGGTGGGTGACGGAGTCGGGCTCAGCGTCCGCCGGGGGCGGGAAGTCCACGCCGGCTTCGACACCGAGCAGCCGCCGCGGCCGACCACGCAGGTCCCCGGCGGTGGCGTCGCGGCCTGGGTGTCCCGCGCGCCGCCAGGGTTCTGCAGCTTCGAGCTGAGCAGCGTCGTGGAGGCTGCGGGGCCCGCCGCGGCGGTGACCACCAATGCGGCGAGCAGGCTGCCCAGCAGGCAGCACAAAGCGAAAGTCTTTCTGAACATCATCCGGGTCCTTCACCACTGCGGGCGACCCGGGAACCGCGGGCACCGCTCTCGTCAGCGTGTCCCGGTCCGCCGCCCGTTCACTTAGGGGCTCCGGAGGCCACTGTAGGGGGCGCGACCGCCTGGTCCGGCGCCGTCTCACCATCTGCTACGGCGCCGTCACGAACGCAACATATCGCGATCGGAATACCGGCCGATGCAACCGCTCCGTCACGTCCGTCACCGACCTGCGTCACCGTGCGCGAGGGGCCATTGGTCCTGCGTCGGCTGCCCAAGCCTCGCTTCTCGCCTCGGTTCGCCGGGGTCGTCCCCGTTGCTCGGCGAGGTCAGGCGACGGCCGACGTGCCGGCGCGCACCGCCTCGAGGACGGCCTCGTGGATCTCGGGACGGCAGACCACCTGATCCGGCAGCCAGGGATCCGGCCGGTTGTAGCGGAGCGGCGCGCCGTCGATGCGGGTGGCCCGAAGGCCGGCCGCGAGAGCGACCCCGACCGGTGCCGCCGAATCCCACTCATACTGGCCGCCGAGGTGCACGTAGGCGTCGGCCTCGCCCAGCACGACGGCCATGGTCTTGGCCCCCGCCGAGCCCATCCGCACCATCACCGCGCCGAGGTGGGCGGCGATCTGCACGGCCTCCGGCGGGGTGTGCGAGCGGCTGACCACGAGGCTGAGCGGGCCGGCGGGCGGTGCCGGCCGCGGCGGCGGAGACGCGGTGGTGACCACCAGGCCGCGCGCCGGCAGGCTGACCGCCGCCGCCACCGGAACGCCCGCCTCGACCAGGGCGACGTGGACGGCCCAGTCGGTCCTGCCCTCCTCGCCGAACTCGCGGGTCCCGTCGAGAGGGTCGATCACCCAGACGCGCGGGGAGCCGAGGCGCGACCTGTCGTCGGCGCCCTCCTCGGAGAGGACGGCGTCGCCGGGCCGCAGCCGGGCCAGCGCCTCGGTGAGCAGGAGGTGGGAGAGGCGGTCCCCCTGGTCGCGCAGCTCCGCCGGGGTGAGCCCCGTGGCGCGCGCTCGCAGGGCGAGGAGGGCCTGGCCGGCATGGTGGGCCAGCCAACCCGCAAGTGCGTCGTCGGGGGTGTCCGCGCCCTTGGAGCCGTGCAGGATCGCTGTCTCACCATCCTGCCGGCGCACCCGATCGCCGTCTTCCCCGCCCCGTCCGCCGATCCTCTCCACCGCGTCACCCCCCTCAGCTCCGTTCGCGGCCGCGCTCCTGCCACCGGCGGTGAAACGTCCGTCATTGCGGAGATTAGCCTGCAGCCGCGTACAACGGCACTCCCCAATTCGCGCCTGCCCCCCCCAAAGTGAGTGTTGTCGTTGAACCCGACGACCCCTATCGTCGTGGTCAGGACATGCGGTCTGTACGACCGTGCCCTGCCCGGAGGGGAGCGCCGATGCCCAAGTTTCGACAGCGGGCGCTGGTGGCGGCTGCCGTGGTCGCGATCGCGTCCGTCGCCTCCGTGGGCTCCGGTGCCGGCCTGGTCGCCGCCAAGGCGCCGCCGCCCAGCGGGTGCGTGGGCAGCTCCACAGGGTGCACGGCGACCGGGAACAACGTCGGCCTGGTCGGCCTCAACAAGAAGGGCAACCCCAACATCAACGACCCCATCCCGGGCAACGCGGGGCTGTATGCCTGGGGGATGGCCACCGATCCCGACGGCTCGATCCTGACCGGTGACTACTGGAACTACCGCATCGTCCACTACGAGGACGATGAGACATCGACCAGCGCGCCCACCGGGGCGAGCCCGTACGTCTTCTCCCAAACCACCCTGGGCTTCGGGGCCGACACCACCCAGGCGCCCTTCGGGATCTGCACCGACAACAGCGGCGGGCACTTCGAGGGGTACGTCTACGAGACCGAGGGCAGCCTCTACGACGTCAACCAGTACGACCCCGCCGGCAGCTGGGTGACCAGCTGGGGCACCACCGACGCCGTGAGCCCCGCGCCCTTCCAGTACCCCTCCGAGTGCACGGTCGGCCCCAATGGGTACGTCTATATCGCCAACCAGTGGGGGACCCCGAACAAAGCCCTGCAGGGCGTGGTCATCCTCGATCCGATCCGTTACCACGCGACCGCCTCCGACGGGTCGACGACCACGGGGAGCGGCCAGATCTCGGCGGCCGACCTCGACCTCACCGCCGCTGACACGGGGGCCTTCCTCTATGGGCCGGGGATCCCGGATGGGGACACGATCACCTCGGTCACCTCGGCGACCCAGGCGGTGCTCTCCGCGGCGGCGACCGCCACCGCCTCGAACAGCGCCTTCATCGTCGGGCTGACGATCGAGTCGCCGCCAGCGCCCAACGCCTTCATCCAGCCGCGCGGGCTCGCCTTCGACAGCGCCGGCAACCTCTGGGTCGCCGACCAGGGCCACAGCCGGATCGACGTCTTCTTCGCCAACGGCAGCGGCCAGGTGAACATGGACGTCGCGCCCACGGACACCAAGAAGACCGGGGACAACGGGATGGAGATCACCCCGCCCCTCTGCAGCCCTAGCCTGCCCAACTGCACGAACACGACGCTGACCTTCGACATGCGCGGTCTGGCCATCGACACCAGGAGCGGGCTCGCCTTCGTGGCCAACGGCCAGGGCTGCGTGGTCCAGGAGTTCAACGCCAACCCTGCCGACATCGGCTCGTCGACTGATCCGTACGGCGGCTTCGTCCTCAACTTCAACGGTGTGCCCTCTGGCGGCACCGACTGCGGCACCGGGATGGGGCAGTTCGAGGACGGCGCCCGCGGGATCGCGGTGGACGGTCAGGGCAACGTCTGGGTGGGCGACCTCGGCGACTTCCGCGCCCAGGTGTTCACCGAGCAGGGGGCACCACTCTGGGCGTTGCCCACGACCCCCGAGCCGCCGCCCGATGGCGGGTTCAACGGGCCCCGCGGCGTCGCCTTCGACGCGGCGGGCAACATGTACGTGACCGACACGTACAACTACCGGATCGAGGAGTTCAGCCCGACCGGCACCAGCGGTGGCGGGGACACCTACGCCTTCGACCAGGCCTGGGGGTCGCGCGGCGACGGCCCGGGCGACTTCAACTACGCACGTCTCATGTGCTGGGACCCGCTGACCTCGCTCGAGAGCGGCGGGTCGGGCGCTCTCATCGTAGCCAACACCGATTCCGACATGGCGGTGGGCTGGAACACCACCAGCAGCACGCCGGTGGTCGCCCAGACTCCGACGGGCCCCTGGGAGACCGCCAGCGGGACCCCGCCGGTGGGGATTCTCGACGATCCCTACGGGGTGGCCTGCGACCCCGCCACGGGTGACGTCTACGTCGCCAACAGCAACGGCGGCAACATCGTCGTCCTCAACGCCTCGGGCGCCGAGCTGGGGACGATGGGGACGCTGCCCAAGGGCAAGCTCGGCTTCACCCAGGGCATCTGGGTCGACCGCGACGGCTCGGTGTGGGCGGACTCGGGCACCACCGACACCATCTACCATTTCGCATCATGGGCGTCGGCCGACCCCGGTGAGTTCCTCGGCTCGGTCAGCCCCGACGCCGCTCTGGGCGTGGCCTCGGGTGCCGCCGGCACCTACGGAATCGCCGGGGATGCGGGCTACGTCTACATCGCGCTGCCGAGCATCAACGAGGTGGGCCAGTTCGTCCGTGACGGCGCCCCGACCTCGACGGGCACCTGCTCCGCCCAGCTCTGCCTGGTGGGCACCTTCGGGAGCCGGGGCACCGGCGTGGGCAAGCTGGCGACACCCCAGGGCCTGGCGTTCGGTCCCGACGGCGACCTCTACGTGGTCGAGGAGAACAACAACCGGATCAGCCAGTGGACGGTCCCCTGAGCGAGGCCGGTGGGACCATCCCGACGTTGCGTGCGGTGGCGAGGTCACATACGATGGGTGAAGTGACGGGTGAGCGGGCTGCTGGGGCGGTCCATGGGGGGACGGCGATGCGCAAGTTGTGGGGACGTGTAACGTTCTCGGCGGTGGCGGGTGCCTGCGTGGCCCTGGGGGCCGTGCCGGCCGCCGTCGGAGCGGCGGCGCCGCCCCCGACCGGCTGCCAGCCCACCGCCTGCACCGCGGGCACGACGGTGGGCCTGACCAACGGCTCGGGCGTGCCCATCGCCGGCGCGGCCGAGGTCTACCCATGGGGGATGGCGACCGAGCCCGACGGCTCGATCCTGGTCGGCGACTACTGGAACTTCCGGATCGTCCATTTCAATGCCAACGGCACCGAGGCCAGCCCGTTCGTGTTCACCAAGAGCAAGCAGGGGTTCGGCAACGACACCAACCAGGAGCCCTTCGGGATCTGTGTCGACGACAGCGGCGGCCCCTTCCAGGGCTACGTCTACATGACCG
This sequence comes from Chloroflexota bacterium, assembly GCA_003491925.1. Taxonomy (GTDB): domain Bacteria; phylum Chloroflexota; class Dormibacteria; order Aeolococcales; family Aeolococcaceae; genus Changshengia. The sequence goes on along the minus strand of DNAU01000086.1, from coordinate 1,000 downwards.
AGGGCAGCCTCTACAACGTCGTCCAGTACGACCCCAGCGGCAACTGGGTGACCAGCTGGGGGACCACCAACGCGGTCCACTCGGTCAACTTCGACTACCCCTCCCAGTGTGCCGTCGGCTCCAACGGCCTGGTGTACATCGCCAACCAGTACGGCGGGCCGAAGGGCCAGGGCCTGGCGGTGCTCAACCCGGAGACCAACGTGGTGACCTTCGAGTCGCCTCCGGCGCCCAACGCCTTCAGCCAGACGCGGAGCCTGGCCTTCGACAGCGCCGGCAACCTCTGGGTCGCCGACCAGGGGCACCACCGCATCGACATCTTCTATGCCAGCAGCGGCCTCAAGCTTGACGCCGCACCCCAGAAGAAGATCACCCCGCCGGGTGGGGTCACCAGCACCTTCGACCTGCGTGGTCTGGCGATCGACGCGACGACCGGGATGGCCTTCGTCGCCAACGGCCAGAACTGCCTGGTCCAGTCTTTCAACGCCAACCCGAGCAGCTCGAGCTACGGCGCCTTCGTGACCAACTTCAACGGGGTCGGCAGCACCGGCAGTGACTGCGGCACCGGCAACGGCCAGTTTGAGGACGGCGCCCGCGACATCGCCGTGGACGGGACCGGCAACGTCTGGGTGGGTGATCTCGGGGCCTTTCGGGCCGAGGTCTTCAACCAGAGTGGCGTCTACCAGTTCTCCGTGCCCAACCCGCCCGCACCGCCCCCCAACGGGGGCTTTGACGGGCCCCGCGGGGCGGCCTTCGACAGTGCCGGCGACATGTACGTCAGCGACACCTACAACGAGCGGGTCGAGGAGTTCACGCCCAGCGGGGGTGGAGGATACGTCTTCGACCGCGCCTGGGGGATGCGGGGTGAGACGGCCGGCACGTTCAACTACCCCCGCCTCATCTGCATCGACCCCTCGACCGGGAACCTGGTCGTCGCCAACACCGACTCGAACATGGTGGTCGCCTGGAACGTGAGCCCGGCCTCCCCCAAGGTGGCCTGGTC
>DNAU01000185.1 GCA_003491925.1 Chloroflexota bacterium | reverse complement strand
CAGGGGGGCACGTGTGGAACGTCCCGATGGCCGGCATGTCCGCCGGCAGCTGCAATTTACAAGCCGGCTGGTCGCCCACCCACGAGATTGCGCCGCGTAGAGCGGGAATGGTCGTGCTCGTGCTGGACGCGGGCGGGGCAGGGCCGTTGTTCGACGACATCCCCGGACCCGCTGCGGCTGAGACGCTGGAGGCCACCAGGAGAGCGACGACGGCACCGGCCGCCCCCGGCACGGCCAGCACACGCACGACCCAGACCGGCAGCCGGTGCTGGCGGATCGGCTGCTCCACAGCGAAGTACGACACGATCGACACCGCGAGCGTCGCCGCGATGCGCAACCCGAACAGCGAGGCCCCCGCCAGCCCGGTCGTCTGCTGGTCCAACCACAGGTACAGCGGGTAGTGCCACAGGTACAGCCCGTAGGAGATCTGGCCGATCGACCGCAGCGGCCAGGTCGCCAGCAACCAACCGACCGGCATGGTCGGCGCCAGGGAGGCTGATGCGATCAGGCAGACCGCGGCGGCATCGAACCCGAGAAACCCACCACCGTACAACCCACCGCCCGCTCCCCCGCTGTTGCCGGCGAGGTACATGCCACCCACGACGCCTGCTGCGCCGACGATCCCGAGAGCGCCGAGAGCCCGGTGACCCACCGGGGCCAGCCCACGATGGCCGGCACGCTCGCGCCAAAGCGCCAGGCCGAAGGCCAGAGCGGCCCCGGCCAGCAGGCCTTGGGCCCTCGTGTCGGTCCCGTAGTAGACGCGGTCGAGGCCGGAGCCGCCGTGGAACAACCAGGCCATCTCGACGGCCGAGGCGATCGCCCCTGCGATGGCGAGACCGAACAGCAGTCGCAGGGATGACCGCCGCGCCGAGCGGGTGTCTCGAGCCCGGGCGAAGAGGCTGAAGACCCCGAGCACCACGAGCGGCCAGATGAGGTAGAACTGCTCCTCGATCGCGAGCGACCACGTGTGCTGCAGCGGCGACGGCCGGGCGGTTTGGGCGAAGTACCCGCTGCCTGTCCAGATCTGGTGCCAATTGCCGATGTAGGCGAGGGTGGCGAGCCCGTCGGCGAGCAGGTTCGGGACCGCCTTCGACGCCCCGGCGATCGCCTGATATATGCCGATCACCACCACCAGGCAGAAGAGCGCCGGTAGCAGCCGACGGGCCCGCCTGGCCCAGAACTGGCCGAGATGGATCGTCCGCCGCTGCGCCCATTCGGACACGAGAAGCGACGTGATGAGGAACCCGGAGAGGACGAAGAACGCCTCCACCCCGAGGAAACCGCCCTGGGCCCAGGACACTCCGCCGTGGTACACGAGCACGGCGACGATGGCGACGGCGCGGATGCCGTCGAGCGCCGGCTGGTACGCGATCGCTGGGCGGTGCCCGCCCTCGCCGAGCTCGCTACCCGCTGGATCGGGCACCGTGGCGCCGGCTCGGTGTGTGCTCACACTCAGCTGGTCGTCCTGGGGTTTTGCCATGAACCCGTACAGTCTCCCAAATGCGGGTACCGGACGACGAAATTCAAGGGGCCGTCGGCGACTACCTCGCCCTCAACCGGGCAAGCTGGGATGAGCGGGTGCCGTTGCATGTGGCGAGTGGCTTCTATGCGGTGGACCGGTTCGTGGCGGGAGAGGAGCACCTGCACGGATTCGAGATCAACGAGCTGGGCGACCTGAGTGGCAAGCGCATCGCCCATCTCCAGTGCCACCTCGGCATGGACACGCTCAGCCTGGCGAGGCACGGCGCTCAGGTCACCGGCCTTGATTTCTCCCCGCCTGCGATCGCCGAGGCGCGGGCGCTCGCGAGCAGTTGCGGGATGGGGGCTCGTTTCGTCGTGGCGAACGTCTACGACGCCGTGGAGGCGCTCGGCGAGACCTACGACGTCGTGTACACGGGCAAGGGTGCGCTGTGCTGGATCCCGGACCTCCGGGCATGGGCGAACGTCGTGGCTGCGTTGCTGGTACCCGGTGGAGCGCTGTACCTGAGCGAATTCCATCCGTTCCTGCAGATGCTCACGTACGAGACGCTCGAGTTCGAGTACCCCTACTTCAACGACCAGGCCGAAGTCTGGGACGACGGGAGCGACTACGCCGACCCCGATGCCAAGCTCGCGAACGAGCGCAGCGTCGAGTGGCCTCACCCGGTTTCAGAGGTGATCTGCTCGATCATCGACGCTGGCCTGAGGATCGAGTACTTCCATGAGTGGCGCGAGGTGTCGTTCGCTCGCTTCTCGTTCATGGAGCAGGTGGGGCCACGTCTCTACCGGATGCCGGCCGGTAAGCCCGACCTCCCGCTCATGTACTCGATCCGGGCATCCAAGCCGACCTGACATACTCCCGGGATGCCTGATGCAGCCGTCAATGGAGATGGCGTGTCCACCGCAGCCGGACACCCGGTGGAGCTCGGTGGCACCCTGAGCCTCGACGACGTCGTGTCCGTCGCTCGCGGAGCACCCGTTCGATTGAGCGACAGCGCCCGCCAGCGCATCGCCGTGTCCCGGGAGGTCGTGGAGCGAGCCGTGAGCTCCGGGGCGATCGTCTACGGGGTGACGACCGGGTTCGGCAGCCTTGCCGACATCATGCTGACGCCGTCGGACGCGACTGCCCTGCAGCACTCCTTGCTTCGGTCTCACGCCGTCGCGGTAGGTCCGGAGCTGTCCGCCGAAGAGGTACGGGCGATGCTGGTGCTCCGGGCTCACCTGCTCGCCCTCGGGCACTCGGGCGTCCGGCTCGAGGTGGCCGAGCGCTTCGTCGCCCTGCTCGAGCACGGGATCCTGCCGATCGTCCCTGAGCAAGGCTCGCTCGGGGCATCCGGCGATCTCGCGCCGCTCGCCCACGCCGCCTCGGTCCTGGTCGGTGAGGGATGGACCGGCGACGGCCGGGGGGGACGCCGGGCGGCGGCGGACGCCCTCGCCGCGGCGGGGATCGAGCCTCTGACGCTCGGAGTCAAGGAGGGGCTGGCGCTGATCAACGGCACCGAGGGGATGAGCGCCATCCTCGGGCTCGCGGTCCACGACGCGGAGGCGCTGCTGGTCGCCCTGGACTGCGCCTGCGCGATGACCGTCGAGGCCCTCCTGGGCACCCCCCGCGCCTTCGACGCCGAGGTGGTCGCCCTCCGACCGGCGCCGGGGCAGCAGGCGAGCGCCGCCAACCTCCGCGCCCTGCTCGAGGGCTCCCCGATCGTCGCCTCGCACCGGAGCTCCCACCACGCCGTCCAGGACGCCTACTCGCTGCGCTGCGCCCCCCAGGTCCACGGGGCCGCGCGCGACGTGCTCGGCTTCTGCCGGGAGACGGTCGAGCGGGAGATGGGGAGCGTGGTCGACAACCCGGTGGTCCTGGCGGAGCGGGGCGAGCTCTTCTCCGCCGGCAACTTCCACGGTCAGGCGCTCGCCTACGCCGCCGACCTGCTGGCCGCGCTGGCCGCCGACACCGCCGCGATCAGCGAGCGGCGGATCAACCGGCTCCTCGACCCCTCGAGGTCGCGCGGTCTCCCCCCATTCCTGACCCCCGCCGCCGGTCTGAACAGCGGCCTGATGATGGCCCAGTACACCGCCGCGAGCTGCGTGACCCAGCTCCGCCAGGCCGCCACCCCCTACGCGGTGCAGAGCCTGGACACCAGCGCCGGCCAGGAGGACCACGTCTCCATGGGCTTCGCGGCCGCGCTGCGCAGCCGGCGGAGCCTCGATCTGCTCCGCGAGGTGCTGGGGGTGGAGGTGGTCTGCGCCGCCCAGGCGCTCGAGCTCCGGGCGCCCCTCCACCCCGGGCCCGCGACCGGCGCGCTCCTCCGCTCGCTGCGGCACCGGGTCGCCCATCTCGAGGCCGACCGCCCCCTCGCTCCCGACCTGGAGGCGTCGGTGGAATGGCTCCGCGGCGGGGAGTGGCGCGCGGCGGTGGAGTCGGCGGGCGTCGCGCTGGTGTGACCGGCTGCCCCGCCGGATCCGCGCCCGGAGAGCCGTCCACCGCGAGTGCTAGGTTGGCGCCGTGACAGCGGAGGTGCGCCAGGCCGCCACCCTGGTGGTGGCCAACATCGGCCAGCTGGTCACCGCCGATCCGCGGCTCCCGGCGCCGGGGGTGATCGAGGACGCGGTGCTGGCGGCGAGCGGAGACCGCATCGTCTACGCCGGCCCGGCGGCAGGGTTCGGCGTCCCCTTCGGTCCGGAGACCGTCGAGGTCGACGCTCGCGGGGCGGCGGTGATCCCCGGCTTCGTCGACGCCCACACCCACCTCGCGTGGCTGGGCGACCGTTCGGAGGAGTACGCCCGGCGGGCGGAGGGGGCCACGTACGAGGAGGTCGCCGCGCGGGGCGGTGGGATACAGAGCACGGTCGCCGCCACCGCCGAGGGCTCCCTGGAGGCCCTGGTGGATGCCACCCGGGAGCGCGCGCGCCGGATGCTGCGGCTGGGCACCACCACGGTCGAGGTCAAGAGCGGGTACGGGCAGAGTCACGAAGCGGAGCTGCGCCAGCTTCAGGCCGCCCGGATGGCGGGGGCGGAGCCGCGCGTGCCCGACGTGGTCACCACCTACCTCCCCCTCCACGGCGCCGTGGACACTGACCGCGAGGAGTACCTGGAGGGAGTGCTGCGCGAGGGGCTTCCCGCCGCCGCCCGGCTGGCCCGCTTCGTGGACTGCTTCTGCGAGACCGGAGCGTGGAGCGTCGACGAGTGCGAGCGCCTGTTCACGGCCGGGCGGTCGCACGGGCTGCGGGCGAAGATCCATGCAGAGCAGCGCAGTCGCAGCGGCGGGGCGGCCCTGGCGGCGCGGGTGGG
>DNAU01000069.1 GCA_003491925.1 Chloroflexota bacterium | reverse complement strand
CAAGCACCCCTTCGTCTGGGTGAAGACCGCCGACCAGGTTCTACGCCGCTACAATCCGAAACCTATTTCTGGACCGGTGCACTAGCCGCCACGTAAAGCCACACGATACACAATCTAGCCTCGCAAGATGTTAGAGAACTTGGAGATTCCCCACACGATCGATGGGCCCTGGGCGTTGCGGGACTTAAGTCTTGCCGCGGCAGGGGCGGCTGACCTGCCGTACCCGAGGCCGGTCCAGCGGGAATCTACGAGTTCGTCATCTGAAGCGGTGATCAGGTTGACCTCGACCTGACCGTGAGCCTGTGGCCCCGCGACCGGATCTGGGTCACCGAGCCGGCGCTGGGCCTCACCCTCTCCTAATCCCCGTTCCAAGGCGCCGTCGTGGCGCTCGTCACCCTCGACGCGCTGGAGGCATCATCCAGCGCGCGGGGCTCAGCGGTGGTGACGGCGGTGGGCACGACCCGGGAGATGTCCCTCTCGACAGCCCGGCTTGCGCCGCCTCCTGCCGGGCGCCGTGACCGTCTCGGCGGGCGACCCGATGCCTTATGGGCTCAAGGCAAATGGGCACCTCCTGGAGGCCCTCATGGGACTGGCCGGGTGGGCGAGGCTGCGATTCGCACGTGCCAGCGAGCCCGTCCCCCTCCTCGTCGCCCATCTCCGCCTGAGGTCTCCTCCTGATCTCAGATCACAGGTTGTCGAACGCCACGCAATGAGGCCACCCGCGGTCACGTGATGGAGCCAGTCACGGTCACGCGATGAGGCCACCCGGTGCCCCGTCTTCTGGTCAGGATGGTAGTGGGTCTCGGGTCCTCCTGTGGGGTCGGGTGAGGGCCTCCGCGGGGGAGGCATCCGACATCGGGTCGAGGTCGTCGCGGGCCTCCTGGGGCGTCTCGGCGGCTCGCGTCTGGAGCGCTCGGCCGGGCTGGCCGGCTTGGATGTCGTCGGGGTCGTCGAGGTCCGGGTAGCCGCCTCCGTCGGGTCGTCGGAAGGGTCGATAGCTGCGGCCCCGCAGGATCACGTGGTGGGCGCTGTTGACCAGGCGGTCGAGGGCGCTCTCGGCGAGAACGGGGTTGGGGAAGAGCGGATACCAGTCCTTGGGGGCACGGTTGCTGGTGACCAGCAGACTGCCGACCCGGAAGCGCTGGCAGATCAGCTCATAGAGGTCCTCGGCCTGGGAGGGAGTGAACTCGCGCATCCCGAAGTCGTCGAGGATGAGCACGTCGCTCTGCAGGTAGCGACGCAGCCGAGGCTCCCAGCTGCCGTCGGCTCGGCCGCCGGCGAGGTCGCGCAGGAAGGCCGAGGTCTTGGTGAAGAGCACGGTGTATCCGGCGCGGCAGGCGGCGTGCCCCAGGGCCTGCGCGGCGTGGGTCTCAGTGGCTATTTGGCCCTGATAGCCGTGGTTGGGGAAGGAGGGGCGCGGGGAGGGAACCCCTTGTGGAAACTGTGGGTGGTGGGGATATCAGCCGTTCTCGCCATCGTCTCAGTCAGAGGTCGACCCTTGCGCCCCGATGGTCTGTAAGTAGCTTGGCGGCTGCAGCAGATCGGAGTCGGCGCGCCAAGAAGGCAGCCACACAGGCGTTGACGCCAGCCCTCAGACAGGTACCCGAGACGTCGCCGACCCCGATGTGCAGATGGCTCCGGCGTGCCACATCTTCGCCAAGAGGTCGAGCCCCAAACTCACATGTTTGAACATCATCCGAAGCCGAGGTCGCGCGCATGCCGAACTGGGTCGTAAGGTTCACCGTTCCGCATGCAGTAGAAGAGCACGGAGATCAGCTTGCCGGCGACATGGCCGATGGCCACGTGGCCGGCAAGATTGCGGGCGCGGAGGCGCGCGTAGTAGTCCTTGAACGGGTTCGCCGGGAACCGTGGAGCGACAATGGACATGGACCACAACCAGAGCTCTCGACGGGCCAGCCGATTCCCGCTGAGCCCGAGCCGGTGCTTCGAGACGCTGGAGCCCGACTCTAGGGTCTCCGGGTACCAGCCCAGCAACTTGCGGAGCTCTCGGTCAGTCCGGAAGGTTCCCAGGTCTCCGATGGCAGAGAGGAGGACGGCCTGGCGCTGAACCGACATGCCGGGAAGGCTGTCGAGGATGGCCCGCTGCCGTGGTGGCCAGCTCTCCAGTGCCTCGGCGATTGCGGCGTCGGCAATCCGGAGTTCCTCGTCCAGGACGTTGAGCTCACGCAGTACGTGCCGCTGGGTCCGGACGATCTCCTCGATGCCCTCGACGAGCCCGGCGCTCCGGGCGGCAAGTGTCTGGAGGCGATCAGCCGCCTCGACGAGCCTCATCGCCTTGGCCTGACGGTAGATCACCTCTCGGATGTCCTCTCGGGGTGCCACGGCGAGATCGGCCGGCGTGGGGAAGTGCTCCAATACGCGTCGAGCGGCCAACTTGGTCTGGCTGCCTCGGAACACCTCCTTGAATTCGGGGAAGAGCACATCCTCGAGCGCCGCGAGCTGGAGCCGGTGGCGGGTGTGCAAGGAGAGCAGCTTGAACCGGTTGCGGACCAGCATTCGCAGTCCCTCGGCCGCCATCGGCGTCCGATGGAGGAACCCACCCACCAACCCCAGGCACTCTCGCTCGTAGAGAAGGCGAGCGATCAGTCGCGCGTCGAGGGCGTCGGACTTGGCCTGCTTCCCGATCAGAAGGTGACGACGATCATGGACAGCCCAGTTCTGTAGCCAGTCCACCTGGAAGCCGTGACGCACCAGCCAGGCGACAACCGTCCGGGAGTAGAGCCCACCCGTCGGCTCGAGACCAACCCTGATGTCATCGACGCTGACGTCGAAGCTGTGAAGCCACGCGACCAGTTCCTCGAACCCGTCAGCGCTGGTGGCGAAGCGCCGGGCCACAGCACGCTCCCAGCTGCCGTTCTCCATCCTCTCTTGAGGAATGGCAGCGACCAGGTGATAGAAGCGGCCGATGTCGACACCGACGAAGAGGTGGGTACCGGCCGCCGCCGGGTCGCCCCTGGTCTCAGTCAAGGCTGCACCGTTGGACTGCGCGCCCATGGGTCTCGATGTTGAGGGTCTGGACGCCGGCGGACGGCCGGCCTCAGAACGATGGACCGCTCAGAACCGCCTGAGAAGGGCGTTGCGTGTTGGAGAGGTGCGAGACCGAAGGCCGCCGCCCATCGGCGCACCACTCGGGTTGCGACGAGCCCGTCCGCGGTGCAGCTGCCGGCACACCGTTCCCAGGAGTGGCCGAGGCGCCGAAGGCCCAGAGCACCCTCGATCACCGACCGCGAATACCGGTGGCGGCGAACCACCTCACCGGGTGGGCGGCTCCGCGTGGCTCGGCATCGAGCACAGCGCTGGCGCGGCACGCGGATGAGGCGGGTGCCAGCGAAGTCACGGAGCCGGCGCCGGTAGCTGCCCCAGCGGAGCCAGAGTTCGCCACCGCACCGGACGCAGCTGAACTCGGGCTCGTAGGGTGATAGGCTGGCCGCGGTGTTCTTTCACCAGCCTCCGGAGGTGAGCCGCCAAGCTGCTCCGGGGGCTTTTTCGTGAGGGCCAGGAGTCTACGCGGCCCCGCGAAGGCCACAGACCATCTTGCCCACCCCTGGCGGGCCCAGGAGGATGACGTTCCGCTTCTCCTCCACGAAGCGCAGGGTGGAGAGCTCNNCGAAGGCCACAGACCATCTTGCCGACCCCGACTGGACCACAGAGCAGCACCGACTCGTGACGCTCGACGAAGCCACAGGTGGCCAGGTTGCGGAGCTGCTCAGCGGGGATCTGGGGGTTGAAGGAGAAGTCGAACTC
>DNAU01000124.1 GCA_003491925.1 Chloroflexota bacterium | reverse complement strand
TTGGCCTGGCCGGTCAGGTCGGCGGCGACCCCGTAGTCGGTGCCGTCGGAGGTGAACGCGGCGTTGCGCAGGTAGCACCAGAGCACGGTGGCCATCCCCAGCTCATGGGCCTCGGCGAAGGCCAGGGCGACCTCCTGGAGCTGCCGGGTCGACTCCTCGGAGCCGAAGTAGATGGTGGCGCCGACCGCGACCGCCCCCAGGTTCCAGGCCTGCTCGACCGTCCCGTACATCACCTGGTCGAACTTGTTGGGGTAGGTGAGCAGCTCGTTGTGGTTGAGCTTGACGATGAAGGGGATCTTGTGGGCCCACTTCCGCGAGACCGAGCCCAGCACGCCGAAGGTGGAGGCCACCGCGTTGCAGCCGCCCTCGACGGCCAGCTCGACGATCTTCTCGCCGTCGAAGTAGATCGGGTTGGGCGCGAACGAGGCGCCCGCGGAGTGCTCGATGCCCTGGTCGACGGGGAGGATGGAGACGTAGCCGGTGCCCGCCAGGCGCCCGTGGTCGAAGATGGTCTGGAGGCTGCGGAGCACCCGCGGGTTGCGATCGCTGATCGACCATACCCGGTCGACGAAGTCGGGACCGGGGAGGTGGAGCTGGTCGCGGCTCACCGTCTGGCAGCGGTGCTCCAGCAGGTCCTGGGCGTCGTCGCCGAGGAGCTCTTCCAATTTGCTCAGGGGGGTAGCCGTCGCCGTCGCCATGGTGTCCTCCGGGAATGGGGCGGGCTTCCCCTGGATTCTCCCCCATCCGGGCCGCCCGGTGACCTGAACCCGATTGACGCGCTCGGCGCGCCGCTCGTGGGGCGCGGTCCGGCCGACACCCTCCCGCTTCCTCCCCCCCGCTCTCATGTACCGTAGGCGCGATGGACCTGCTGCGGATCACCGGTGCGGGGCCGCTCACCGGGGAGGTCGCGATCTCCGGCAGCAAGAACGCGGCCCTCCCGGTGATGGCGGCGGCCCTGCTCACCGACGAGCCCCTCGATCTGGAGAACGTCCCCGAGATCGAGGACATCGGGACGATGGCGGCGATGCTCCGCCACCTCGGGGTGGAGGTGGAGCGGCTCGGCGCCAGCCGCTGGCGGCTCGACGCCGCGCGGGTCCAGCCGGCGCAGGTGGGCGCCGAGCTGACCCAGCGGATGCGGGGCTCCTTCCTCCTGCTCGGCGCGCTGGTCGGCCGCACCGGCGAGGCCGAGATCGCCAAGCCGGGCGGCGACGACATCGGGATGCGCCGGGTCGAGCAGCACCTGGAGGGGCTCCGGCTGATGGGGGCGGAGGTCGCCGAGACCGCCACCAGCTTCGTGGCCAGGGCCCGGCGGCTCCGGGGCGCCCACATCTACCTCGACATGCCGACGGTCACCGGGACCGAGAACCTGATGATGGCCGCGGTGCTGGCCGACGGCATCACGGTGATCAGCAACGCCGCCCGCGAGCCCCACATCTACGACCTCGCCCGCTGCCTGGTGGGGATGGGGGCTCGGATCAGCGGGGTGGGTACCGAGCTGATCGTCGTGGAGGGCCAGAGCGTCCTGCTCCATGGCACCCGCCACCAGGTGACCACCGACTACGTCGAGGCGGGCACCTACATGACCGCGGCGGCGGCGACCGGGGGCAGCGTGGTCGTCGACGGGATGCGCCCCTCCGATCTCCGCCCCCTGATCAACAAGCTGCAGGCGGCGGGGTCGACGGTGGTCGAGGGCGGTCGTCACGTGCGAGTGACCGGCGGCCCGCTCCGCGCGGTCGACGTCACCACCTGGCCGCACCCCGGTTTCGCCACCGACCTCCAACCCCAGTTCGGGGCCCTGATGACCCAGGCGCAGGGGATCAGCATCATCAGCGAGTCGCTGTACGAGAACCGCTTCCGCCATGTCGGCGAGCTGGCCAAGATGGGTGCCCGGATCACGGTCGAGGGCCGGAGCGCCATCATCACCGGCCCCACCCGGCTGCACGGCGCGGCGGTCTCCGTGCCCGACATCCGCAGCGGTGCCGCGCTGGTCATCGCCGCGCTCTGCGCCGACGGCACCACCGAGCTGGAGAACGTCTTCCACCTCGACCGCGGTTACGAGCGCATGGAGACCAAGCTGCGGTCGCTGGGCGCGCAGGTGGAGCGGGTGCGTCCCGACCCCGGCGAGACCCCGGCACGCGACCTCTCCGGTGTGATCGGGGACTGAGCGGAGAGCCGATGCTCGGGAAGCGCCTGGGGATAGACCTTGGGACCGCCAGCCTGCGGGCCGTGGTGCGCGGCGAGGGGGGGATGGTCACCGAGCCGACACTGGTGGCACGCCACCGGCACCGCGGGTATTCGGCCGCCGGGATGGCCGCCGCCGAGCTCGGCCGGGAGCCGGAGATGGAGCTGGTCCGGCCCCTGGCCGCGGGGGGGATCGCCGATCGCAACGCCCTCGGCGCACTCCTCCACCAGGTCGTCAACCGGGTGGCCGGCAGGCAGCGCATCTTCCGGCCCGACTTGGTGATGGCTATCTGCCCGGCAATGGGAGGGGACGACCGCCTCACCATCCTCGAGATGTGCGCGCGCATCGGCACCCGCACGGCCTACCTGATCGACTCCCCGATCGCCGCCGCCATGGGGGCGGGGCACGCCCCGAGCGGCAACCGCGGCCACCTGGTGGCCGACATCGGTGCCGGCACGGTCGACGTGGCCAGCATCGCCTCCGAGGGCACCATCTCCGGTCGCACCCTGACGGCTGCCGGCGACGCCCTGCGCACCGCGGTCGCCGACCGGCTGGAGGCGACCCACGCCGCCGTCATCGACCTCGCGATGGCCGAGGACGTGGTCGCCTCGCTGGCCTGCGTCGGTCCTCACGAGGAGCGGCGGCTGCCGCTGCGGGTCGGCTCGGGGGTGGAGGAGACCACCCTCAGCATCGTCTCCCTGGAGATCGCCGACCTGGTCGACGCCCACGCCCGCCGGATCGCCCAGGCCATCGGCGAGGTGCTGGAGGAGACCCCGGTGGCGCTCCGCCACGACATCCTCGAGGAGGGGATCACCCTCTGCGGGGGCGGGGCCAGGCTGGAGGGATTGGATCGCTTCCTCGGGGTCCAGACCGGCTACCCGGTCAGGGTTGCCCCGGAAGCTCCGACCTGCGTCATCCGCGGCACCCAGGCGGCGGTCGAGAACCTCGACGTGCTCCGCCGGTCCTTCATGTACATCCGGTAGCGGCTGGACCGGCCGCGACGCCGATGTAGCGTTCCCGCAGCCTGCGTCCAGGGAGCGCGAGGAGCTGCTGCACCGGCCCGGAAGTAATCTCCCGTTTCATCCGGCCATTTCCGCCGGGAGCCCTGCGCGCCCTGAAGCCAGCGTCAGGGGGCCCGGCGGCGGCGCGGTCAGGCGCGGCACCCGCCGGTGCGCTCCTCCTCCCGCCACCCCTTCCTCGGCTCCGGCGGCCTGGCCGGCGAACCAGAAAGCCACCTCAGGGCCGTTGCACTAGGCGGGCTCGCTGCAGCGGACCACGGTCACGGTGAGTCGGGTTGCGGTGGGGTTGAGGCGGCCGACGAACCGCACCTGCTCCTGCGGCGCACCCGAGAAGGTGAGTCGCACCGAACTCCCGGAGCCCACCGTCACGGTGTCCGTCCACCCTGACGACAGGGTCACCGATTTCACGGTGAGCGTGTTGTCGTCCGTCTGGAGGAGCTTCACCTCTCCAGCAACCCCTGCGGCGAACGTCTCGGTGCGCTTCGGTCCCGGTGCGGGGACATGGGATACCTGCTTCGCCCCGCATGCCAATATCGTCGGAGTCGTCGGAGCGCTCGGAGCGGCGTAGGCGGTGACGCCGGCCCTGATACCCAGGAGTTCGATCGCAACGAAAAGTGCGAACCAGCCCAACCGCGCATGCCACCTGAACATGTGCCTGCCCCCCCTAACGCACCACCCTCACCCGAATCGTAGGGTGCTCACGTTCCCGCGTCAATGGCGATACCCCTCGGCCAACCACGCCCGGCTCGTCGGAGAAGCATCGCGCCCGCCTCGGGTCGTTCCGCCCGCAGCCTCCGGAGCAAGCGCGTCACTGACCGCGCCACGCCGTGGCGGTTGCGAACAGCCATAACCTCGATTGCCTGCAATCCAGGGTGGTGACGGCGCGCCTGCTGCGAGCGGTCAGCCGGCGCCCGTTTCGCACCCGCCGCGCGCGAAGCTCAGTCGGCCCTCACCGCGGCCTGCTTGCGGATCTTGATCCGGAGCTCGGCGCTGAGCACCCGCTTGCGGATCCGGAAGCCCTTGGGGGTCACCTCCACCAGCTCGTCGTCCTCGATGAAGTCGAGGCTCTCCTCCAGCGACATCTGGCGCGGCGGGGTGAGCTTGACGGTGAAGTCCTCGGTCGACGAGCGGATGTTGGTCTTCTGCTTCTGCTTGGTGACGTTGACGTGGATGTCGCCGGGACGGCGGTTGAGACCCACCACCATCCCCTCGTACACGGGGGTGCCGGGACCGATGAAGGACTGACCACGTTCCTGGAGCGAGAGCAGCCCGTAGGCCACCGCGGTGCCGCTCTGGCTGGCGGTGACCACACCGTTGCGCGTGGTCGCGGGGAGCTGGCGCCAGCGCTCCCAGCCCACCACCCGCGAGGCCATCACGCCGGTGCCGCGGGTCAGGGTGAGGATCTGGCTGCGCAGCCCGATGAGCGCTCGGGTGGGGGCGCGGTAGATCAGGCGGGCGCCGCGGCCGGCGTCCGTACGCATCTGGTGGAGGATCGCCCCGCGGGCTCCGAGGGTCTCGGTCATCGCGCCGACCGCATCGGTGTCGCAGTCGATGATGCATTCCTCCACCGGTTCGCAGCGGTGCCCATCGATCTCCCGGGTGATGACGGCGGGACGGGAGACCTCGAACTCGTAGCCCTCGCGGCGCATCGTCTCCACCAGGATGGCGAGGTGGAGCTCGCCGCGACCGCTGACGTCGAAGATGTCCGCGGTGGGGCCGTCCTCGACGCGCAGCGCGACATTGGTCAGCAGCTCGCGCTGGAGGCGGGCGCGCAGCTGGCGTGACGTGCTGCTCAGGATCCCCTCCTGCCCCGCGAAGGGAGACTGGTTGACCGAGAACTGCATCCGCAGCGTCGGCTCGCCGACCGACAGCCGCGGCAGGACCTCCGGTTGCTCCGGGTCCGCGATGGTGTCGCCGATGGCAACGTCGGGGAGACCGCTCACGTACACGATGTCACCGGCCGATGCCTGCTCGACCGGGAGCCGCTGCAGCGCCTCCACCGACAGCACGGTCGCGATCCGCTGCCGCGGGCCGGCCCCCGACGCGGTGCACACCACCACGCCGTCGCCGGGTGAGATTCGCCCGCGCGCGATCCGTCCCATCGCCAGGCGCCCACTCCAGTTGTCGTGGTCGAGGTTGCTGACCATGAGCTGGAGCGGACCGTCCGGATCGCCGCCGGGTGGCTCGATGTGCTCGACGATCGCGTCGAGGAGTGGCTCGATGGTGGTGCCCGCGTGGCGCAGGTCGAGAGTCGCGGTGCCCTCGCGGGCATTGGTGTAGATCACCGGGCAATCGAGCTGCTCGGGATCGCGCGCGAGCTCGAGGAGCAGGTCGTGAGTCGCCTCCACCGTCTCCGCCGGCCGCGCGTTGACTCGATCGATCTTGTTGATGACGAGGATCGGGCGCAGGCCGAGCGCCAGCGCCTGGCGCAGGACGACGCGCGTCTGCGGCATCGGCCCGTCCACCGCGTCGACCAGCAGCAGGCATCCCTCGGCCATCCCCAGCACCCGCTCGACCTCGCCTCCGAAGTCGGCGTGCCCGGGGGTGTCGATGATGTTGAGCTTGACGCCGTGGTAGCGGATCGACGTCGCCTTGGCGAGGATGGTGATGCCCTTCTCGCGCTCCAGCTCGTTGGAGTCGAGGATCAGCTCGCCGACCTGCTCGTGGGCTCCGAAGACACGGGACTGCTTGAGCATCGCGTCGACCAGGGTGGTCTTGCCGTGGTCGACGTGGGCGATGATCGCGAGGTTGCGCAGATCGTCGCGGCGCGGAGTTGTGGGCGTCTCCGGGGAGCTCATCGTCGCCGAGTGTAGCCGCGGTGCGGCCTGCTCCCGCTGCGAGGCGACCCACCGGAGTCGGTGCCGGTTGCGGAAGGAGCTCCCAGGACGTCGCGTCGGTCTCGATCAGATCGGCGCCCATCGCGGGCTACACGCTCTTCGGACGGACGCCGGCGGCCGGGTCTCGGCTACTTATTACCCCGTGAGCCACTCCGGCACCCGGGCGGGTTCTTCTCCACGACCCAGAAGGCAGCCATCTCGCCACTGCTGGGGGCGTCAGCCCATTGACCGGGGGACCGGCCTCAGAGGGCGGTCTCGATGGCCGCCAGCACGTCCTCCACCCGGATCTGCTCCATGGAGCCGCCCGTCGCATGGTGATGGCCCGGGGGTGGCACCGCCTGGACCACCCGGTGCTCGTCGCCGTAGGCGCCGCGCCGGCGGCCGTCGGTGGGGCCGAAGAGGCCGACGGTGGGGGTTCCCACCGCCGCGGCCAGGTGGAGGAGGGGGGAGTCACCGCTGATGACCAGGTCGCAGAGCCCGAGCAGGGCCGCGGTCCCGAGCACATCGAGCTGGCCGGTGACGTCGGCGTGCGGACCGGCGATGTCGACCGCGGCGGCCATCGCCGCGGTCTGGTCCTCCAGCGCACCCACGAAGATGACCCCCGCGCCGTGGCGGGTGGAGAGCTGGTTGGCGAGGTGGGCCCACCGCTCCGGCTCCCAGGCGGTGGTCTCCGGATCGGGCGACCGCAGGTCGGTGTGGCCGGTGCCGGGGGCGAGGGCCACCAGCAGCCGGCCGTCGGCGATGGCGGTGCTGTGCAGCTGGACCAGGGCCTGCTCGGCGGCTGCGGGCCCGGGGTCGAGGCGCGGCTCGTGCCGCTCGGCCCCGATCCCGAGCAGGTGGGCGAGCCGGACCCAGGTGGCGGCCTGGTTCTCCCCGGTGCGGGGCCGGATGTGGTCGCTGAGCAGCGCCGCGGTGAGCCCGCCCCCCACCCCGACCCGGCGCGCGAAGCCGGCCAGGTAGGCGAGGATCCGCGGCCGCGCCGCGGTGCCGCAGAGGATGGCGACGTCGTAGCGCTGGCGGCGCAGCCGCCCCCAGGCGGCGAGACCGGCGGCCGGCGAGGCGCCCGGGTCCAGGCCGCGCAGCGGCAGGACCTGGCCGACCCCCTCGAGGGCGCGCGCGATCTGCGCCGCGGCCGGCGAGCAGGCGAGCGCAACCGTCCCACCCGGCAGTCCGGCGGCGAGCGTCCGCACCAGCGGCGAGGCCTGCAGGGTCTCCACCTGGCGACCCCAGACCAGCACCAGTACTCTCATCGCCGCGTAACCCTACCGCCATCGTATTGGGGTGGGACGGTCGGGTGGTGCCGCGGACGGGACGGCCGGCCGCGCGCGAAGCCTTGCCCCCAACCTCGCGGCGCGCACGCCGCCAGCGCCGTGGGGTGCGAACATAGGGCCAAATGGCTTCCCTGGCGGGACGCGACCTGATCTCCATCGCCGATCTCACCGCCGCCGAGATCAGTGAGGTTCTCGATGTAGCCACCGCGCTCAAGGCGGGGGTCGATCCCGGACGCCCGCTGGCCGGTCGCAACCTGGCCATGATCTTCCAGCGGCCGAGCAACCGCACCCGGGTCTCGTTCGAGGTCGCCATCCGTCACCTCGGCGGGCATCCCATCCCCCTCTTCAACAGCGAGATCCAGATCGGCGAGCGGGAGTCCACGGCGGACATCAGCCGGATCCTCGACCGCTACGTCGACGGCATCGTCGCCCGGCTCAGCTCGCACCGCGACCTGGTCACCCTCGCCCGCGCGGCGCGGGGTCCGGTGGTCAACGCGATGACCGACCGCGAGCATCCCTGTCAGGTGCTCGCCGACTGCCTGACCATCCGCGAGCTGCTCGGTCACCTGGCGGGAGCCCGGGTCTGCTACGTGGGCGACGGCAACAACGTCTGCACCTCGTGGATCTACGCGGCCACCCTGCTCGGGATCGACCTGCGGGTGGTCGGGCCAGCCGGCTACGAGCCCCACCCCGCCGTGCTGGAGCGCGCCGACAGCCTGGCCGGGGGCCGCTCCCCGGTGCGCCACTCCCACGAGGCGGCCGAGGGCCTCGCGGACGCCGAGATCATCTACACCGACGTCTGGACCAGCATGGGACAGGAGGCTGAGCAGCAGCAGCGGCGCGACGACTTCGCCCACCTGCAGGTCAACGAGTCCCTGCTCCGGCTTGCCCCACCCACCGCGCGAGTCATGCACTGCCTGCCCGCCCACCGAGGCGAGGAGATCACCGACGCCGTCCTCGACGGCCCCCAGTCGGTGGTCTTCGACCAGGCCGAGAACCGGCTCTGGGCGCAGGAGGCGCTGCTCAGCCTGATCTTCGACGCCAAGGCGAGCGATGGCCGGGGGCTGGAGCGGACGGCCGCCGGCAGGTCGCCGGCAGGGACGGCGCCGCGGTGACCCCGGCGTGACCGACTTCCTGCACAGCGCCCTGGTCTTCCTCGGGGCGGTCGGCTGGCGCGACATCGTCGACATCGTCATCGTCGCCTTCCTCCTCTACCAGCTCTTCAAGCTGATCCGGGGCACCCAGGCGGTGCAGCTCCTGGTCGGGCTCGCGGTCCTCCTGGTGATCGGGCTGCTCGCCCAGGCCTTCCAGCTGCGCCTGCTCGAATTCATCTTCGCCAATGCCGGGCAGGCGATCCTGATCGGCGTCATCGTGCTCTTCCAGCCCGAGCTGCGCCGGGCTCTCGACCAGGTGGGGCGGCTGGGCACGGTCCGCTTCATCCTGGGGCGGCACCCGGTCCCGCCGATCGCCCGCACCGTGGAGGAGGTGGTGCGAGCGGCGGCCACGCTCAGCGAGAGCCGCACCGGGGCGCTGATCGTCTT
>DNAU01000031.1 GCA_003491925.1 Chloroflexota bacterium | reverse complement strand
ATCGGCGGCCGCCCCACCGAGGCCGACCGGTTCAACCACGTGGACGTCGACAACGTGGCCGGGGCGGCTCGCGCCGTGGCCCACCTGGCCGCGGGGGGGCGCCGCACCATCGCCACCGTCACCGGGCGCAAGGACGTCCCCGCCGGCCAGGACCGGCTGCGCGGCTACGAGGAGGGCCTGCGCACGGCCGGCCTCCCCAACGACGATGCCCTGGTCGAGGCCGGTGACTTCACCCGTGACGGCGGTGCCCGCGCGATGCGCTTCCTGCTGATCAAGCGGCCCCGGCTCGACGCCGTGTTCGTCGCCTCCGACCTGATGGCGGTCGGCGTCATGCAGGCGCTCGCCGAGGCGGGGCGCCGCGTCCCCGAGGACGTGGCCGTGGTCGGCTACGACGACGACCCGATGGCGGCAGGCCTCCAGCCGCCGCTCAGCAGCGTCCGCCAGCCCATCGAGGAGATGGGCCGTGAGATGGCGCGCCTGCTGATGGACGCCATCCACTCCCCCGACCGGCCGCCCCGGAAGGTTCTCCTGACCACCCGGCTCGAGGTGCGCTCCTCCTCGGCCCCGGTCGCGCCCAGGCTCACAGGGGAGGCCAGCTGACCGTGCGCTTCGTCATTCGACGCATCGCGTTCTACCTGGTGGCCGCCTGGGTGGCGATCACGGTGAGCTTCTTCCTCCCCCGGATGGTCCCGGGCGACCCGGTGGGCGCCGCCCTGGCCCAGCGCACCGCCAGCGGTCAGTGCGACGCCGCCTGCGTCAAGGCGATCGAGCTGGAGTTCGGCATCGGCAACCACAGCTCCCTGCTGGCTCAGTACATCCAGTACTGGGGCAACCTCTTCCACGGCAACCTGGGGATCTCGTACTTCGAGAGCAGCCAGCCGGTGAGCAGCCTGATCGGCACCTACCTGCCGTGGACCATCGGGCTGCTCGGAGTGGCCACGGTGATCAGCTTCGTACTCGGCACCCTGATCGGGATCGTGCTGGGCTGGCGGCGCGGCTCGCGGCTGGACTGGGTGGTGCCGGGCGCCACCTTCTTCCAGGCCATCCCCTACTTCTTCCTGGCCATGGTCCTGGTCGAGCTGTTCGCCACCATCCTCAAGTGGTTCCCCAACCAGGGGCCGTACGACATCAGCCAGACCCCGGGCTGGAACCTGGGCTACATGGGCAGCATCATCGACCACGGGATACTGCCCGCGTTCACGGTGGTGCTGGCCTCGATCGCGGGCTTCATCCTGGGGATGCGCAACCAGATGCTGACCACCATGGACGAGGACTTCGTCCTGGTGGCGAGGGCCAAGGGGCTGCCCAACCGGCGGGTGGTCTGGTACGCGGCCCGCAACGCGATCCTGCCCAGCGTCTCCAACTTCTCGCTGGCCATCAGCCTGGTGGTCGCCGGCCAGATCCTGGTCGAGGTGGTGTTCAGCTACCCGGGGATCGGCTATCTGCTCTTCAAGGCGGTGGTCAACCACGACTATCCTCTGGTCCAGGGGGTGTTCGTGGTCATCGTGCTGGTGGTTCTGGCCGCCAACCTGATCGCCGACGTGGTCTACGCGTTCATCGATCCCCGCGCCCGCCAGGAGGCCTGACCCGATGACCACCGACGCCACCAGCCTGGTGACCGCCACCGGGCTCCCACCCGGCCCACGGACCTCCCGGGCGCTGCGGTTCCCCCGGTCGCCCAAGATCATCGTCGGGCTGATCATCCTCGGCGTCTTCGCGATCCTGGCCATCATCGGACCGCTGCTCGAGCCGTACAGCCCCAACGAGATCAACCGGAGCTGGGTCAAGGTCACCTGCCAGTACGGTCCGTACCAGTGCATCGGTGAGATCAGCCCGGTGACCCACCTCCCCGGGACCCAGGTCCCCCTCGACGTGCCCCTCGCCCCCTCGGGCGCCCACCCGCTGGGCACCACGCTCTACGCCCAGGACGTCTGGTCCCAGCTGCTCGCCTCGACCCGGCCCACCCTGGTGGTCGCCTTCCTGGCCGGGCTGGTCGCGACCGCCCTCTCGATCCTCGTCGGGGTCAGCGCGGGGTACCTGGGCGGCAACGCCGATGAGGGCCTGTCGCTGTTGTCCAACGTCTTCCTGGCCATCCCGGGGGTCCCCCTCCTCATCGTGCTGGCGAGCTACATCCCCGGGGCGGACACCAGCGTGATCGTGATCGGATTAATCGTCGCGGTCACCGGGTGGGCCTACGGGTCACGCGTGCTCCGGGCCCAGACCCTCTCGCTGCGCAACCGCGACTTCGTGGAGGCGGCCCGGGTCTCGGGCGAGGGCCGGATGCGGATCATCCTCGCCGAGGTGATGCCGAACCTGCTGCCGATCATCGCCTCGTCCTTCCTCTTCACCACCCTCTACGCCATCGGGGCCTACGTCACCCTCGCCTTCCTCGGGCTGGCGGGGGTGCCGACCTCCTCGCCGCCAGGGCCGTGGAACTGGGGCATCATGCTCAATCAGGTCTTCGCACAGAATGCCGTCAACACCGGTTACTGGTGGTGGTGGCTGCCTCCCGGCATCTGCATCGCCCTCGTCGGGACCGCCCTGGCGCTGCTGAACTTCGGGATCGACGAGTTCATCAACCCCCGGCTGCGCGCGGCCGGGCTCACCCGCAAGGCGGCGCGCAGGGCGGGCATCACGTTCCGCTCTACCCTCGGCTTCACCCCGGTGGTCGGCGAGCCGGCCGCACCCGGCCGGCCGGCAGCGGCGCTCGCCGGCGTCGACGACGGCGCCGTGAGGAGCGTCCGATGAGCCCCGCCCCGCGCTCCACCTCGCCCCCCGGGCCGGTGACGTCCGTGCCCCAGGCCTCCGATCCGGTGCTGGAGATCCGCGACCTGAGCGTCGACTATGGGTTCGGCGCCGACGCCGTCCACGCCGTCGTGGGTTGCGATGTCGTGCTCCGGCGCGGGCAGGTGCTCGGGCTCGCCGGGGAGAGTGGGAGTGGCAAGTCGACCCTGGCCATGGCCGCCATCCGGCTGCTCCGGGCACCCGGTGTGATCACCGGCGGCGAGGTCCTCTTCCACTCCGCACCGGATGCCGCCGGCGGCTCGCACGAGACCATCGACCTGCTGAGGGCCGGGGACGCGGAGCTGCGCCGGGTGCGATGGTCGGAGATCTCGGTCGTCCTCCAGAGTGCCCTCAACGCCCTCAACCCGGTCATCACCATCGGGGCCCAGTTCGCCGACCTGCTCAAGGTCCACCGGCCCGAGCTCACCGAGAGCGAGAGGTGGGAACGCGGGGTCCAGCTCATGGAGATGGTCGGGATGACCGGGGACCGGCTGCGGAGCTACTCCCACGAGCTCTCCGGCGGCATGCGCCAGCGGGCGATGATCGCGATGGCGCTGCTCTTCACCCCACAGCTCGTAATCATGGACGAGCCCACGTCCGCGCTCGACGTGGTGGCGCAACGTTCGCTGATGATCAAGATCAAGGACCTCCAGAAGAGTCTGGGTTTCGCGGTCATCTTCGTCAC
>DNAU01000021.1:2956-3168 GCA_003491925.1 Chloroflexota bacterium | reverse complement strand
CGAAGCTGACGTCCACCAGGGCCCGGGTGGACCCGAACGAGCGGGCGAGGTGCTCGGCCGCGATAGCGGGTGCGCCAGTCACGCCGAGCAGGGTACCGGCTGCCGGGTCGATGCCGCGGCCGGACGCCACGTCACCGATCCCGCCCCGAGCCGGCGCCCGGTGAGGCCGGGAACCCGCCTCAGCGAGGCCCGGCCATCGAGGCGGCGAGCCT
>DNAU01000021.1:1523-2870 GCA_003491925.1 Chloroflexota bacterium | reverse complement strand
GGAGCCTCTCCACCCCGTCCAGGATGCGCCAGGCCGGCGGCTCAGGGCGACGGCGACGCGCCGCTGATGCGCGGCGCCACGGATGTCCAGTCGCGGCCGCCGTCAACGGTCTGGACCAGGTAGGTGGGCCCGCTCTCGTCCTGACCGAGGTCGTCAGCCGCCCAGCCCTCGGTCGGGGTCAGGAAGTCGAGGCTGAGCCCCTCGTACGGGAAGGCGTTGACGTGCGTCCAGGTGCTCCCGCCGTCGGAGGTGGCGTAGAGGTCGGGTGCGCTGCCGACCCCGTCCTCGTCGGTGACCAGCCAGCCGTGCTGCGCGTCGAGGAAGTCCTCGGTGCTGGCCTGGCCGGCGGTCGTCGACTGGAGCCTCCAGGAGAGCCCACCGTCGGAGGTGGCGAAGAGGCTGGTGGTGATCCCAGCCTCGCTGTCGTTCTCGGTGAGGACGGTCCCGTCCCGTCCGGAGACGAAGATGGGAGAGAAGGAGGTTTCCTCGAGGGCGCCGGCCGGCACCGGGGAGAGGGTGGTGACGGTCCAGGTCGTGCCCCCGTCATGGGTGACGTAGAAGGGCGGCGTCCCGCTCAGGCAGGTGCCGGTCATCCAGCCGGTGGAGGCGCTGACGAACGCGGCCGTTAGGGCCGCGCAGCCCTGCGGGATCACGCCGGGAGTGGCTGGCGCGCCGGGACTGGTGGCCGCCACCTCGGTCCATCGGGCGCCGCCATCCACGGTGCGATAGAGGGCGCTCCCCGCGACCCCCGAGGCGGCTTCGATCTGCGAGTACCAGCCGTGCTCGGCGTCCACGAAGTCCAGCACGCCGGGACCGATCGACCCGTTGAAGCCCTGCACGCTCAGGGTGCCCTGGCGAGCCCAGGTCGCCCCGCCGTCCTGGGTGGACCATGCCTGGAGCGTGGCCTGGGCCCCGGCCCCCGCTGCAACCGTCAGCGCCCTGGCCTGGTCGGGGTCGAGGTGCGCCACCACGAGGGGCGTCTTGGCCGACGGCGGCGAGGCCACCGTCCAGCGCTCCACCCCCGCCGTGGTGTGGAGGATGGCGCCATCGGACAGCCGCTGGGCCCACCCGGTTGTCTGGGTGTACATCTGCAGGTGTCCGATGGCATCGGCGGGCAGCAGCGGCGCGATCGCCGGCGGGGTGACCGGTGGTGCCGGATGGCTCTGTCCGATCAGGGCGACGGCGGCGGATGCGCCGCCCACCAGCACCGCCAGGCCCAGGACCGCCAGGAGGGGAGTGCGTCGGCCCCGGGACGCCGGGGCGCGCCCTGGGGCGGCACCGCCGACAGGGGACGCGAGCCGCTGCGGCTCCTCCCCGAAAGATCCCGTCTCGAGGCTCGCGCCCCCG
>DNAU01000021.1:0-1451 GCA_003491925.1 Chloroflexota bacterium | reverse complement strand
CCCCGCTCCCGCCGTCGCCGTGTGGCCGCGGCGGTGCCCACCCGACCGCCTCTCCCGGGGCCATTGCGCCCCGCCCCCGGTGGAGGCGCCGGACGGGGTGCCGGGCATCGTCATCCGGGGCCCGCCGAACCGGCCGGTCCTCGAGATCCGGCGTCGGCCCACCGGACGCAGGGGCACCCAGCCGCTCGGCTCCGACCCCATCACCCCCGGTCACGGCTCCATCATCCGACCTCGGCACGGATTCGCAAGCCGGCCAGTTCACCGAACGGAGCTCGGCCCATTCCTCCCGGCTCACCTGGGCGGGGGTGGCGCGCCGGGTGGGGCGCCACCCCGGACCGACCTGGGTGGGGGTGCTGGCCCTGCTGGCCGTCATGGCCGTCGGGCTGCTCGCCTATCCCGGCAGCCTTCCCCAGTCGGACGCCTTCAGCGGCACCGCCGGGTCGGTCGCCGCCCAGAAGCTGATCGACAAATCGTTTCCCCCCGGCATCAGCGGTCCGGTCGTGATCGCCGTGCGCGACCCGGCACGAACCGGGGCGGCGGTGGCGGCGGCGAGGTCGGTATCCGGGATCGAGCACGTGGGCGCGGCGGAGACCCACGACGGGATCAGTCTCGCCAGCGCCACCCTCGCCTACTCGCCCACCGGGCAGCGGGCGGAGATGGTGGTGGAGACGCTGCGCTCGGACGAGCAGAGGGCGGTGGGGAGCGCGGTCCTGGTGGGCGGGGTGACCGCCACCCAGGTGGACCTGGACCAGGCGGCGGGGAGGGACCGGCTGGTGATCATCCCCGTCGTCCTGGTCATCGTCTTCCTGATGCTGGCCCTTCTGCTCCGGTCGCTGACCGCACCCCTCGTCCTTGTGGCGACGGTGCTGGTGTCCTTCCTCGGGTCGCTGGGGGTGGCGATGGTCTGTTTCCGCTGGATCTTCCAGTTCGCCGGCGTCGACTCCTCGCTGATCCTGCTCGGCTTCGTCTTCCTGGTCGCGCTCGGCATCGACTACAACGTCTTCCTGAGCGCCCGGGCCCGCCAGGAGGCGCCCCGCGGCACCGGCCCCGGGATGCTCCGCGCCCTGGCTGCGACCGGTGGCGTGATCACCTCGGCGGGGCTGGTGCTCGCCGGGACCTTCACCGTGCTCGGCGTCCTGCCCCTGGTGGCGCTCACCGAGCTGGGCTTCCTGGTCGCCTTCGGAGTGCTGGTGGACACCCTGCTGGTGAGATCGCTGATGGTTCCCGCCCTGGTGGTGCAGATCGGGCGGCGCTTCTGGTGGCCCTCGCAGCCCGACCCGGGGGCCGCCGGCGCAGCCCCGAGGCCGCCGGCCACGTAGGTCAGCATCACTGGGCGGTGGAGCGGGTGGGACCCAGGCACCGGATCCGGTGTCGCCAGGGAGCCGGAGCCGGGTCTCCGGACGAGACGGACGAGCCGGAGCCACTGTGGGACAGGGCTACCGGACTTTCAC
>DNAU01000103.1 GCA_003491925.1 Chloroflexota bacterium | reverse complement strand
ACGCCGGAAGGACATGCTCTCCAGTTTCAGTCAACAACTCCGCTGCCGCTCTGTCAACAGCTCAGTCGCCGGCCGAAGCGGGGCATCCGGTCGAGTGCGCTCGCAGTGCCTTCGCGGGACCTCAGCTCTTGTCCTCGATCTCCCAGGCGTGATCGAGCACGTGCCAGCCGATCCGGCGGGCGGCGTAGCGCGCCGGCCAGCCCTTCCCCGAGGGCTCCGAGGGCGGAGCCCCGCCCGCCGCCCGCAGCACGGCCGCAATGGCGTCGCGCTCCACGGCCCGTGCGGCCAGGTCGTCCCATGCCGGCCGCGGGAGCCGGATCCCCAGCTTCCGTGCGTACGCCTCCACCTCGGCGCCGACAACGTGGTCGACGACCGCGTCGCGGTCCCGCCCCCCACCGCGAGGCCCCTTCCGCAGACTGGCCGGTGCGTCGGCCACCACGCGGTCGAAGAGCTCCCAGCACGACTCGAGGAGGCGCACCAGCCGCGCCGCCTCGGGCGCGGTGAGCGGCTCGCCGTCCAGCGGCCCGATGACCCCCGGAACCCCAAAGTCGGTGGTTCCCGACCCGGGAAGCCGCTCCACGACCTCGATCTGCGTCGGGTCGGGCGGCTCCAGGCCGGCGCCGCGCGCTACCGGGGAATAGCGGGGCGCGTAGGCGCGGAGGACCTCCACCGCAGCCTCGTCGCCACGCCCCGAACGGGACCAGCCCGGCCAGTCCAGCGCGGAGGCGAAGGAGAGCCGAGTGCCCGTCTCCAACGAGACGCGAATGGCGGCGCCGGCCCCCCTGCTCATCCCTCGGGATTATTGCGCCCGGCCACCGTTCCCCCGCGGCGGCCGTCGCGGCGCGTGTAGTCCGGTCCCAGGTGGAGGACCAGTCACCCGGTGAGCCCGTCGGGCGGACTGCCTATCCGCCAGCCATCGCGCGCAGCACCAGCGCGAGGTTGGCCGGCCGCTCCGCCATCCGGCGCATCAGGTACGGGTACCAGCGCTCGCCGAAGGGCACGTAGATGCGGACCTCCTCCCCGGCGGCGACCAGCCGGGCCTGCTCGTCGCCGCGCACCCCGAACAGCATCTGGTGCTCGTGAGCGGTGGCGTCCCCACGTGCGGCCAGGAGCCGGTGACAGGCATCGATCAGGGCCGGGTCATGGGTGGCGATGAGGGGCGTGGCGCCGCCGTCGAGCAGGATCCGGAGGCAACGGAGGTACGCGACACGGATGTCGTTGCGGGCCTGCCAGGCCAGCGCCACCGGCTCCTGGTAGGCGCCTTTGCAGAGCCGGACGCGCGAGCCCGGATGGGCGAGGGCGCGGCAGTCATCCTCGGAGCGGCGCAGCGACGCCTGGATCACCAGGCCGGTCGAGGGATGCTCCGCCCGCAGCCGGCGGCCGATCTCGAGCGTCGAGCAGGTGGTGGTGTGGTCCTCCATGTCGAGGGTCACCGCGATCCCCGCCGCCGCCGCCGCTCGGCAGACCTCCAGCGCGTTCTCGAAGGCCATCTCGGGGTCCAGGCTCTGGCCGAGCGCGGAGAGCTTGAGCGAGACCTCGGACCGCGGCGCCAGCCCCCCCGCGGAGAGCCGCGCGATCAAGGCGCAGTAGACGGCAACGGCCGCCCGCGCGTCCTCCGCGTTCCGGGTGTCCTCGCCGAGATGGTCGATGGTGACTGCGAGCCCACGTCCCGTCAGCCTCCGGACCACGTCGACCGCGCCGCCCAGGCCCTCGCCGGCCACGAAGCGGCGGACCAGCCGGCGGGTCAGCGGGGATTGGGAGACCACCCGTTGCACGCCCCGACGCCGGGAGGCCCAGAGGAGGGTGTGCCGGAGCAGAGCTGCCGTGCCCAGCCCCCGGCTGGGCTGCTCGCCGGCTCTGCCCCACCCGGAACGATCGGACCCCATGCGCCGATTATCGACCTCCGTCGGGACCACGGGTCCGGAGAGGACGGTCAGGAGCGGCCGGCCACCAGCGCCGGGACACCGCGGCGGGCAATGCGGTCCCGCCAGCCGTCCAGGTATTCGACGTATCCGGCGGCGAACTCCTGAACCTCGACGTTCGCGGCCGGGGCCAGCGCGGTGACGTCGTAGGTGACCGTAACCGTGGACCCAGTCGGGGTCGGTTCGAGGCCAACGGTGATCAACACGGCGCGCTCGCCGGGGGTCACGTTCGCGTAGGCGATGAGGTGGCATCCCTCGTGGCGCGCCACGACCCATGTCGTCAGATGCGGTTCGTGGGCGGTCGTGAAGACGGTTCCGGGCTCGGTCTCGTCCGCCGTCAGGCTGGGGAACTGAGGGTCCCAGCCATCCACCCACGAGCGTTCGCCGCTCGGGGTGAAGAGGGGGAAGGCCTCATCGGGGGCAAAGGCCAGCGGGAAGCTGCCGGTCACCTGGACGTGCGAACAAGGCGTCACCCCACGCCTCCCTCGTCCAGGCTGGTGACGTGGTGGCTGTCGGCGGCCGTAAGGTCCAGCCCGTACACCTCCTTGAGCCGGCCGACAACCACCATGGTCGCGTCGCTGAAGGGGACCTTCTGCTCGAAGGCGTGGAGCACGATGCCCTCGAGCAGGTCCCCCAGAGAGATGTCGAGGTACTCGGCCAGGCCCTTGAGGACCTTGAGCATCCGGCGCTCCATCCGGACGCCCGTCTGAACCCGCTCAACTGTGATCATGGTACCAATGTACCAGATCATCTAAGACGGTGGCTGGCCGTTGCCGGCGGGTCAGACGGAGCGCCTGGCCGTGGCGACTGATTGGATCAGCCGCCGATCACCAGTAGTACCAGCGGCCCCCGCGCGGACGGGCAAGGAACCCGACCGCCCCGACCACCAGGAGGATGATCGCGATCCACCAGAGCAGGTGAGCTGCCGTGCCCACCCCGAAGAGGAGCAGGACGAGCAGGAGGAACAGGAGCAGAGCGACCATGCGGGACCTCCCTGGTGATGCCACCGGGCGGGAGCGGAGCGCCAGCCCCCCTGACCCAGAAGTAACTATCACATCACCTTATAGTGACTATATCATGTTGTCGCCGCTGAGGCGGCCCTTGGCTCAGCCGGGCGTCCCGCCGGCGCGCGGGCCGTCGTCGGCCCCGGTGGAGGCGCGGCCCCGCACCTCGGGCGGCGAGTCGCTCGCGTAGAGGTCGGGCCGCCGATCGCGGAGGAGGTGGTTGCGGGGCGTCCGCCAGCGGGCACGCTCCACCGCGTCCAGGTCGAGATCGGCGACCAGGAGCTGATCGGCGTCGGGGCTGGCCGGGCCGGCAAGGGGCCAGCCGTCGGGCCCCACGATGATCGACGCCCCGAGGAAGGTCACCCCCCGCTCCTCCCCCACCCGGTCGGCGCAGGCGACGGCGGTCCCGTTGGCGGCCGCCGCGGCCATCGCCATGATGTCGCCCTGGCAGTACCCGTGCTCGTCGTGGAGGCGCCGCCGGAAGGAGGCGACCCAATTGGTCGGGACGGCGATCACCTCGGCCCCCCGGAGGGCGAGGGCGCGGGCGACCTCGGGGAACCAGAGGTCGTAGCAGATGGCGACCCCGACCCGGGCCGTGGGGAGGTCGACGACCACGAGCTCCTCCCCTGGCCGGAACCAGGACTGCTCGTCGTAGAAGAGGTGGAGCTTGCGGTAGGTGGCCAGCCGGCCCGCGGGCCCGAGGACCACGGCGCTGTTGTGGCGGCAGCCGTCGCCCTGCTCGGCCAGCCCGGCGACGACGTGCAGGCCGCGGCGGCGGCAGACCTCGACCAGGGCGGCGACGGTCACCCCCGAGTCGGCATCCTCGGCCAGCGCCGCAGCCTCCTCCTCGCCGCTGAAGACGTACCCGGAGGAGGCGAGCTCGGGGAGGACGACGAGCTGGGCGCCCTCCGCCGCAGCCGCCTCCACCCACGCGACGGCCGCCGTCCGGTTGCCCTCCGGGTCGCCGATGCGCGGCTGGTACTGGGCAACGGCAACGCGCAGCGTTCGCGCCGGCGCGGTCATGGGCGGAGCCGCACCGGAACGCGGGCGGAACCCACGGAGGCGGCCAGCCGGCTCCGAGCACTCATCGAGGAAGGCCCACCAGGGGGGGCGCGAAGATGGTCGACCGGTAGTAGGCGAGCTCGGCGATCGACTCGCGGATGTCGTCGAGCGCGCGGTGGGCCTCCGCCTTCGGCGGGGCCGCGGCCAGGACGTCGGGGTACCAGCGGCGGCAGAGCTCCTTGATGCTGGAGACGTCGATCGACCGGTAGTGAAGGAAGTCCTCGACCTCGGGGAGCTGCGCCGCCAGGAAGCGCCGGTCGGTCCCGATCGAGTTGCCGCAGAGGGGCACGGTACGCGGCTCTCGGATGTGCCGCCGGAGGAAGTTCAGGGTCTGCCGGCCCGCCTCACGCATCGAGATCGGCGAGCTCTCGATGGCGGCCAGGAGGCCGGAGCCGGTGTGCATGGCGCGCACGAACGAATCCATCCGGTCGAGCTGGTCGCTGTCGGCGTGCACGACCAGGTCGGGGCCCTCGGCGACGACTGCCAGGTCGTCGTCGGTGATCAGGGTCGCGATCTCCACGATCACGTGCCGGCCCGGGTCGAGCCCGGTCATCTCGAGGTCCATCCAGGCAAGCACGCCGACGATCCTAGCCGGGTATGGGTCTGGCAGGCTGATGCGGTCGCACGGCCGAGTGCCGTCTCCGACCGGGCCGGCTCCCCCCGCGGCTACTCTCGGGATGCCGATGACGCCCTCGGTCAACCATCAGGAACACCGTGCCGCGTCGGGGCGCGCCCGGGTCGCCGGGGCGATCCCCGCGGGATCGGGTGCGGTGGTGATGGGCAGCGGGACCGTCTCCATCGACCTGGAGATGACCGGCCAGGAGCTGCTCTCCCTGGTCACGCTGGCCGTCGCGGCTCTCGCCTGGGCGATCCTCGGCGTGCTCCGCGGCGCCCAGGTCCTCCGGCGCCGCAGCCGGTTCCCGACCGCTGAAGGCGGCGGTCCCTCCGGGCTCTCCGCGGTGGCGGGTACCGCGGTCCTCGGGACCCGGCTCACGCTTCTCGGCTGGCGCTGGGCGGGAGCGGCCCTGCTCGTCCTGGCCTTGCTGCTGTGGCTCGGGCTGCTGGGGCCGCAGCTGCGCCACCGGGTGACCGCGACCGTGGGCGCATCCTTCCTGCTCAGCGTCTCCACGGAGTCGCTGGCGGTCCTCCTGGCCGCTCTCGGACTGACGGGCCGCGTGGGGTGGCTGGTGTTCGCGAGCGTCGTCCCCCTGACCCTCGGCATCGTCTTCTACGGCTTCGTCATCTGGCGCTTCGACCTCCACCAGCTCCTGGTCGGCCGCGGCGATCAGTGGGTGGCGGGCGGAGCCCTCGCCATCTCCGCGCTGGCCTGTGCCGGGACGGCCCAGGTGGCGAACACGCTGCACCTGCTGGGCGGGGGGACCGCGCTCCGAGGGGCCTCCCTGGTCCTCTGGGTCTCCGCGGCCTGCTGGCTGCCCGTCCTGCTCGTCACCGAGCTGATCTCGCCACGCGGCTCCTATGGCGTGAGGCGGTGGTCCACGGTCTTCCCGGTCGGCATGTACGCCGCCTGCAGCTTCGCCATCGGCAGCACCCTCGGGCTCGCCCCGATCAGCCAATTCGCCCGCATCTGGACCTGGGCCGGCTTCGCGGTCTGGGCGGTGGTGCTGCTGGCCATGCTCTGGCAGCCGGTCACCCTCCTGAGGGCCGGAGGGAAGCCCAACGCGCCTCCCCTGCCCGACCGGTCCGGGCGTGCATGACGGGGCCCACCAGACGGCGCGGGTCAGATGGGGCAGCGTGCGGCCCGGCGCATCGAACTTGCCACAATCGTCAAGTGCCAAGGGCCCAGGTCTCCGCGAATTCAGCGCTCGCTGGCGGGCGGTGATCGCGGCCAACCCGGAACTGCAGGAGCGCGAGGCGCTGAAAGGAGTCGCGCTCGCCTCTCCATGACCGGCGCGCTCAAGCAGCGCGGCGTTCCCGACCCGACCGCGCTTGTGGCCGCGGAGCCGGGTGCGCTCGCCTTGCGGATCGCCTATGAGCGCTGGAGCGACACGACCGACGGCCAGGGTTCAGCGAGGTCGCACGGCGAACAATCGTCGAATTGCAAAGCGGCCAATGCGTTGTGCTGACACGGACTGATCTTCAGGGGCCTCGACGATCTCGAGTTGGGCCGTGAGACGCCGATGACTCGGAATACCGCTCGCGGGGCACGTTCACCTGGAAAGGAGGCTGGCCACCACGTTGATGGTCGTCGCCAGGATCACCACGCCGAAGAGGTATGACAGCACCGCGTGGCGCAGGGCAGCCTTGCGAATCGGTTTGGAGTTGATGTCCGTGTCAGAGACCTGGAAGGTCATGCCGAGAGTCAGTGCGATGTAGGCGAAGTCACCAAAGTCAGGCAGGTCACCGGAATGCCAGTCGATACCGCCCCCAGCCTGGTAATACAGCCGGGCGTAGCGAAGGGTGAAGACGGTGTGGACAGAGGACCAGGACACCACGACACTCAGAAACGCAAGCGCGGTGATGAGGGTGTGGGCGGGGTTCTGCTCGCTTCCAGCCTTGACAAGAGCAAGGCCCACACCGACCAGGCTGGCGATGCTAGCGCCGATGAGGATGGCGTCGGCGGCGACCCTCGAGTTGTCCTCCATGACCGCCATAGTTCTGGTCTGCGCAGGATCCTTCCCTCGCGTGCTCACCAGCACCGACGCGACGAACACCGCCCCGGCAACGTCCCAGCCGACCAGGTCGGCGATCTGCCAAGGGCTGAGCAGGATGGCTACTGCGAAGGCCGCCAGTCCGCTCGCCAGACAGGCCACCAGACGAGTTCGGGCAATCACCTGCGCCTACCGTGACCCACGTCGGTGCATCCCTCCGATCCTCTCACAAGCGCACCGGGGAAGGATCGGCTGCGATCTCGGCCGAGCCTGACCTGCGCGGCTTGCTGTGCACGCGCAGCCCGCGAGGACCGGGCAGGGCCACGGTAGCCCGTTCCGCAAGATGGGAGCAGCTCAAGAGCGGTTTTGCAGGTTGCGCCCAAGGCCGCTTCGAGCGTGGGCAACCCATCTCGTTCGGGCGATCGGCGGCAAGATATGCGTCGGCGGCGCGCTCACGGACCTGGGTACCCGAGCCTCGGCGTTCGAGACCCCTGAATGGGCCGCCGCGCGGGTTCTCGAGGGTGATTCCGAGGTAATGGGCCAACCCAGGGTGCTCTCACCATCACTTGAGCGAAGCATCAAACCCGTCAGTCGGCCGGCGCCTTAGCCGACAATCGACCCGACATGAATCCCGTCGAGGTCTGGCGGCGCGCTCACCACTCTCTCCGAACAGACCGGTCCGGCGAGCCCATCTGACCTGACCCCCTGGAACTG
>DNAU01000327.1 GCA_003491925.1 Chloroflexota bacterium | reverse complement strand
CTCACCGGCGCGCTCACGACCACCGCCTCCCTGATCGGAGACGCCGGGCTGGTGGCGGGGATGCTCTGGGTCTGGTGGCGGCAGCTCACCGGCCGCATCGACGTGGGCCAGGCCGTGGCCGGCGCGCTGCTGGTGCTGCTCTGCACCAGCGCCGTGCTGAGCGCCCAGTACGTGCTCTGGGTGACGCCGGTGCTCGCCGTCGTCGAGGGCTTCCGCTTCCGCTGGCTGGCCGTCTGCCTGCTCACCGCGCTCGTCTTCCCGCTCCTCTTCCAGGTGGCGGTGCAGTACCAACCGACCATCCGCTATTCGTCCGTCTTCATGGTCGCGATCGCCGCCCGCAACCTGCTGCTGGTCACCGGCACGGTCCGTTTCCTGGTCGCGGCCCGGAGCGCACCGGCCGAGAGAGCGGCGGAGCTCGCGCCGCCCACCCCGCTCGCCGCAGCCGGCTGACCACCGATGGCCGGCCCCGTGGCGCCCCTCGACCCCTCGCCGGCGACCGGCCGCAGCCTGCTGCGGCGGGGGCTCGTGCCGCTGCTGGCCGCGGCCTTCATCGCCGCCTCGGCGATCGCCGTGCTCCTCTTCGACACCACCAGGACCGATCTCGACGTCTTCTTCTGGCCGTCGGCCGAGATCGCCGCGCACGGCCACCCGCTGCTCGTCTACACCCTCCGGGCGGGTCAGTATCCGAACGCGAACGGGCCGGTGAGCCTCCTCCCCCTGACCCTGGTGGCGGCGGTGGCCAACGCGCTCGGCTGGGAGCACGCGCTGGAGCCGCGCGATGCCCTCACCGTCGGGGCCTTCGCCGTCTTCTCTCTGCTGCTCGCCCATGAGGCCGTGCTCGCGGTCGAGGCGGGGCGGGGCGAGCCCACCCGGCGCCTGCCGGTGGCCGCCGTCTTCCTGCTGGCTCCGCCGCTCTGGGTCGCCCTGGTCGGCTTCGGCCACATCGAGCAACCCCTCGAGCTGTGGCTGATCCTGCTGGGCGTCCGCCTCCAGGGGCGCGGCGCCCCGCTCTGGGCGGGCGTCTGCCTGGGCCTGGCGGTGATGACCCGGAGTGTCGCCGCCGTCTGCCTCCTCCCCCTGGTCCTGGCCCTCCTTGCCGACCGACGGTGGGGCCGGGCGGCAGCTCTGGTGGGCGCCGTCGCGGTGACCGCCGGTGCGGTCATCGCCCCCTTCTGGCTGGCCGACCGCAGCGATGTCGTCTACTCGCTGCTCACCTACCGGGGGAGTCTGCCCACCGTCGGCGGGTCGCTCTGGGTGGCCTTCCCAGGGGCCTCGTGGGCCGGACTCGTGCAGCACGCGGACGCCCTGCTGTTCGCGGGCGCGGCGCTGGTGCTCAGCGCCGCCGTGCTGGCGTGCCGGCCGCGGTGGGGATGGAGGCCGCCCCGGGTGTACGGACTGCTCGCGGTGGCGGCCGCCTGTGTCCCCATGCTGGCCAAGACCTCCTGGCCCTACTACCTGCTCGACCCCTACGTCTTCGCCGCCATCTGGTGGTTGGGACGCCCGGATCGCCCGCTGAACTGGCGGCTGTCGGCGCCGCTCCTGCTGGCCGGCGGCGGCATCGTGCTCGCCGCCCTGGAGCCCACCCTGCCCCTCGCCCCGGGCCCCGGGGCCGTGGACGGCATCCTAGCCTCGGCGGGGATGGCGCTGGTGATCGCGCTGGTGATCGCGGGGAACCTCGCCCCGGGGGTCGTGACGCCGCCCAGGCGAGGACCGGCGTAACCGGCGGGAGGGCGCCGCCGGATCAGCGGTCCCGCCGCCGGACGACGAACTTCGCGGCGCTGTGCGTCTCCGAGAAGTGGACGACCTTCACGTCGACGAGGCCGGCCTCCAGGCCGGCGGCCAGCGTCTCCCGCTCACCAATGGCGGAGCTGCCACGCGGTCGGACGATCCAGAGCGCGGCGTCGTGGCGGAGGCTTGCCGCCAGGCTCGCGACCCGGGCCAGCTCAGTACGGTCCTCCGGGGCGAAGAGGAGGATGTCGCACCCGGCGGGATCGTCGATCACCTCCGCCGCCCGCCCCCGGAGCAGGACCAGGAAGTCCTCTCGGAAGCCGCCGACCACCGCCACCCGCATCCCCGGGCGCACCCCGAGCTTGTCGAGCAGCGGTCGGGTCGAGGGCCGGTCGTCCCGCGCCGCGGTCATCAGACCCCGCTCTCTGCAGCGGTGCCGGGAGCGCCCGGGCCGCGGTGGTGGAACGCCATCCGCGTAGGGTAGCCGCCGCGGGAGAGCCGCAAACCTCCGGCGAGATGCGACTCCGCATCCTGGAGAATCGCACGCAGTGTGACCACCTACCTGCTCTGCCGCGTGGCTCAGGCGGTCC
This sequence comes from Chloroflexota bacterium, assembly GCA_003491925.1. Lineage (GTDB taxonomy): Bacteria > Chloroflexota > Dormibacteria > Aeolococcales > Aeolococcaceae > Changshengia. The sequence goes on along the minus strand of DNAU01000327.1, from coordinate 1,414 downwards.
TCGTCCTCTGGCTGATGTGGCTCGCCATCGGACTCAGCATCGGCATCCTCTCGGCGCGCCGCCCCGGAAGCATCCGCGCTCGGGGCGCCACGCTCTTCATCTTCTCCCTGGTCTCAACCCCGACCTTCGTCCTCGGAGGGGTGCTGCTGTTCATCGCTGACGACCTCCTCTCCAGCCACGGTATCCACGCCTTTCCCTTTCCGGGGACGTGGACGCCGCTCCACGTCAACCCGCTGGCCTGGGCCGACAACCTGGCGCTACCCTGGATCACCCTGGCCCTGGTCAGACCAGGCTCCTCGGGCGGGATCGCCTAATATCTGGCCGCCAAGCCAGACTGTCCTTCCCAGTGTTCTGTTTGGGGTGTTAGGGTCGTTGGTGGTGAACAAGAGCAGCGGGTACGGACGAGCGCTGGGGCTTACATGTGCCTAACGACGCAGCGCCCTCCGTTGGGGAGCAGCGGCTGTCCGGTGGCACGTCCCCAGTTCTGGTGGTCAGCCACCTGACGAAGCGCTTCGGCGACCGCGTTGCGTTCGAGGATGTCTCCTTCGAGGTCGCGCGCGGCGAGGTGTTCGGGTTCCTGGGTCCCAATGGGGCCGGGAAGACGACAACGGTGAGGACGCTGGGGACCCTCATCGCTCCAACCTCCGGGTCCGCGGTGGTTGCGGGAATACCCCTCTCGGCGGCCACCGGCGCCGAGATCCGGAGGCTCATCTCCGTCATGCCGGAGAACCCTGGCCTGTACCTTCGACTCACCGTCCACGAGAACCTGGAGCTGTTTGCCGGTCTCTACGGCCTGCCTTCGGCCGGCGCGCGGATTGCCGGAGTCCTCGAGACCGTCAACATGGCGCCGCGAGCGCGTGACCTGTGCGGCCGCCTCTCGAAGGGCCTTCGGCAGCGGGTGGGTCTGGCTCGCGCCCTGTTGAGCGATCCGGTGGTCATGTTCTTGGACGAGCCAACCTCGGGCTTGGACCCTGTCGCGTCACGGGACGTGCATGATCTCATCGCCGGCCTGCGCGAACGCGGCGTTACCGTCTTCCTGACCACCCACCGTTTGGAGGAGGCGGAGCGGCTCTGCGATCGCGTTGCCATTCTCAACACGCGGCTTCTCGCCGTCGGGCGGCCGGAGCAGCTCCGGATGCAGCTGTTCCGCAGCTCACTGGTGGTGGAGACGGCCGCGCGTCTGCCCGCCCCGGAGGCCATCTTCACCCCGGATATGGGAGTGGACAAGTGGACCCCCGACGGCGCCGCCACCTACGTGCTCACTGTTGCTGAACCGAGGATGGTCGCGCCGAGGGTGGCTCGCGCGCTGGTGGCCGCCGGGGCCGACGTGGTGTCGATCGCGGTCTCGCCCCACTCGCTGGAGGACGTCTATCTCGAGTTGGTCGACGAGGACCCGGAGGCAGGGCGATGATCG
>DNAU01000277.1 GCA_003491925.1 Chloroflexota bacterium | reverse complement strand
TTGTTGATGACGGTCTCGATGCGGAGGGCCCTCCCTTCTTTCAGGTACTGCTTGACCCGGCTGTGCTTGTAGGCGAAGTCCATCTGGACCTCGGTGCCGGGCGAGAAGACCCGGCCCCGGAAGGCCTCGGCAGTGGTGGTGCGGACCTGGCGGGCAAAGACCATGGCTACCCGCTCGGGCCGGCCGATGCCGATGTTGTCGGCCACGAGGGACTCAAAGAAGCCCCGGGCCCGTCGGGGGTCGTCAAAGACCATGGTGCGGGAGACCTCGACCTGGCGCATAGACAGCTCCCACCAGTAGCCGGCCGCCCTGTCCTCGCTGGTCAGTGGGACGGGGACCAGGCGGGTCCAACGGTCGAAGAAGGCTTGGACGTCGGCCGGGCCCAGGCGGTCGCATATGGCCTGGAGCCGCTGGGGCCGCTCGCACGAGGCAAAGCCGTTGGCCAGTTCTGTAAATGGGACGCGGCCCCGGCGGGCCTGACGTTTGGCCCACTCATGACCGTTCAGCCAGATCTTCGCGGGCCAGGGGAAGTAGGTACAGATCTTGATAAAGCCGGGCCCGAACTCCCGGTCGTGGACGTAGAAGTAATAACAGCTGACCCGACGTTCGGTCTTGCCCCAGTCGAACCACACCGCCTTGCCTTGGGTCTTTTTGGTGGCGCTGAAGACCCACTGGAACTCTTGAGCAGCCACGATGGCGACCACCCCGTAGCGCCCGGCCCGTTCGGCCGCTCCCAAGTAGGGCTGGACATGGTCCAGTTTGCGGTCGTCCCAACGGGTGCGGTCCGGCTTGGCCAGGTGCAGGACTGGCACCGCGTGGGCCTTGGCGAAGGCGTCGACCTCGCGGCGGAAACGGTTGCCGATCTTGTCGATCACCGCCGGGGACGCTATGGGCTGACCGAGGTGCCGGCAGAACTGGTTGACCTGGCCGCCCACCTGCAGGTTGGGGACGTAGGCGTTCAGGTAGAGGCGGTCGATACAGGCGATGTCGAGGCTGACGTGGCCGTCGAGCACGTCGTTGATGTTCACAACGCTGGTCACGCGTAGATCATGCGCGCACGAGGGCCGGCTTTGCCGGCCCGACAACCTCGACTACCACAACGGCCGGCGCCTGGAGGGGGCCGGGGGGAGGTCCTGACCTCCCCCCGCTAATGTAGTGTCGCGCAATGGGCTTGAGGGTTGTGGTACAATGGCTCATGAACCACCCAGCTGCTCCGTTGGAGCTGACCGAGAGCCAAAGGGCGGCCCTGGAAACCATCGCCAAGTCGTCCACTGCCGCCCATCGTGAGGTGCTGAGGGCTCGTGTGCTGTTGATGGCAGCAGACGGCACCGCCAACTCGCGTACCGCTGAGCAGGTCGGCGTGTCGGTGCCGACGGTGCTGGAGTGGCGGGCCCGCTTTGGCGCCGAAGGCCTCGTGAAGTTCGGCCAAGTGCGCAAGGGCCGTGGTCGGAAACCCGAGATACCACAGGCAAAGATCGACGAGATCGTCCGTCTCACCCAAGAGTCCAAGCCCGAGGGCCAGACGCACTGGAGCTGCCGGACGATGGCCAAGGTCACGGGGGTGTCGGCCGCCACCGTGCAGCGGGTGTGGTCGAGCCGGGGCCTGAAGCCCCACCTGGTAGAGACGTTCAAGCTGTCCAACGACAAACGCTTCGACGAGAAGCTGGTCGACGTGGTCGGGCTTTACATGGGCCCGCCTGACAAGGCCGTGGTCCTGTGCCTGGACGAGAAAAGCCAGATCCAGGCGCTCGACCGTACCCAGCCGTCTCTGCCGATGAAGAAGGGACGCGCCGGCACCATGACCCACGACTACAAGCGCAACGGCACCACGACGCTGTTTGCCGCGCTCGACGTGCTGACCGGCAAGGTGATCGGCCAGTGCCTGCCCCAGCACACCAACAACGAACTGCTGCACTTCTTGAAAAAGGTGGACAGGGAAGTGCCCAAGGGCTTAGAGGTGCACGTCATAACCGACAACTACGCCACCCGAGGGCACGACAACGTCGAGGCCTGGCTGGCCAAGCACCCCCGGTTCCACTTCCATTTCACGCCAACTTCAAGCTCTTGGCTCAATCTCGTGGAACGCTGGTTCAGGGAGCTCACCCAAAAAGCCATACGCCGTGGTGTCTTCCGCTCAGTGCCCGACCTCACAGCTGCCATCTACGCCTACCTGGAAGCTCACAATGCCGACCCCAAGCCCTTCGTATGGACGGCCAGCGCGGAGGACATCTTGAAGAAGGTCCGCCGGGGCCGGGTAGCCCTCCTACAAGCAGCAAACTAATAATGAGACACTACACTAGGAATGGGCCGGAAAGGGTGGCCGTGTCGCCAATGCTCCGTTCGCGGTAGGCGCGCCCGGGTGATAACCGGCTTTTGCCCGCTTATCTGGGACAACTCGGCCGAAGCGGAGTCCAGAATTTTTACGTTCTGAATAGCTTCCCCAAGCCCCATATTGATTATGATCTTGGCAAGCCTGGGAATTTGCATCGGGCTTTTATACTTATACTGCTCCCGAAGTTGTGGAGCAATTTCCTGATTAAACCTGTCGAACAGTACTGCCATTTTACCTCCACTCCCGCCTTTGCAGTGGACGCCCCTAGTCGATGATTTCCCGGCATTTCTTGCAATACCGGACTTTGCGGTCGTCATC
>DNAU01000054.1 GCA_003491925.1 Chloroflexota bacterium | reverse complement strand
TCGTTCTCCTTCAGGATCCCGGCCTTGCGCGCGTACTTGTTGAGGGTGGCGGTCAGCGCTGAGCGGAAGCCGGTCAGGTGGGCGCCCCCCTCCTCGGTGTTGATGTTGTTGGCGTAGGCCAGCACGTGCTCGGTGAAGGCGCTGTTCTGGTACTGGACCGCGATCTCCACGACGTTGCCGTCGATCTCGCGCTCCACGTACATCGGCCGGGCGTTGACGACGTTGCGGTTGGCGTTCAGATAGCTCACGAAGGCCCGGATGCCCCCCTCGAAGTAGAACGTGTAGCGCAACCCGCGCGACTCGTCGTGGAGGGTCAGGCTGACCCCCTTGGTCAGGAAGGCGAGCTCGCGCAGCCGATCGGCCACCGTGTCCCAGTCGTGGGTCCGGTCCGGGAAGACCTTGGGGTCAGGCCACCAGCGGATCGTGGTGCCGCGCTGCGAGGTGGGCCCGACCGTCTCCATCGGCCCCTCGGGGAAGCCACGCCGGTAGCTCTGGCGGTAAAGCCTGCCGTCCCTGTGAACCTCGGCCACCAGGCGCTCGCTCAGGGCGTTGACCACCGACGCGCCGACTCCATGGAGCCCCCCCGCGATCTTGTAGCCGCCCCCACCGAACTTCCCGCCGGCGTGCAGCTCGGTCAGTACCATCTCCAGGCCGACCTTCTTCTCGGTCGGGTGCATGTCCACCGGGATGCCCCGCCCGTTGTCCACGACCGACACCGAGCCGTCCTTGTGCAGGGTGACCAGGATGGTGTCGCAGTAGCCAGCCATGGCCTCGTCGATGGAGTTGTCGACGATCTCGTTGATCAGGTGATGCAGCCCGCGCAGGTCGGTGGAGCCGATGTACATGCCCGGCCGCCGACGCACCGGTTCCAGCCCCTTGAGGGCCTCGAGCTGGGCCGCGGAATAGCTGTCCCCGCCCTTCGCGCCCCTGCTGCCGCGGGCTGCGGGCTGCTCGCCGTCGGGGAACTCCCGGGCTATCGAGGGCGTGGTCTGGGTCAGCTGCGGTTCCTCACGGTGGCTTGCGGCCACGCCAAGCCGATCGCGGAGCGATGCCAGCAACCCGCGGGTGGCGGTGTCGGTGGGCACGGACGGCGGTCGGTTGGTGTGTCTTGCGAATTCAATTCTACCAGTGGACAGGCGGCTGCCGGAGCGAGACCGCCCCATTGCGGTGGGGTGTCGGGCCTACTCTTGGGACGTGGCCCTGGACGAGTACCGGCGCAAGCGCGACTTCACGCGGACCCCGGAGCCGAGCGGCCAGGCGGCGGGCCGCGCCGCCGATGGCGGGGGGTTGTGGGACCGGCTCCCAGAGGGCCGGCGCTTCTGCGTCCAGATGCACCGCGCCACCCGTCTCCACTACGACTTCCGGCTCGAGCACGGCGGTGTCCTGCTCTCCTGGGCGATCCCGCGCGGACCCTCCCTGGACCCCAGCAGCCGCCGTCTGGCGGTCCAGACCGAGGACCACCCCATCGATTACGGCGACTTCGAGGGGGTGATCCCCTCCGGATACGGGATGGGCACGGTGGAGCTCTGGGATGCCGGCACCTTCGAGTGGACCCGCGAGTCCGCCGCGGACCCGGACGCCCAGCTGCGGAAGGGGGACATCAAGTTCCGCCTCCGGGGCGAGAAGCTGGCCGGTGAGTTTGCCCTGGTGAGGATCGCTGAGCGGGGCCGTCGCCAGGAGGGCAGCTCGGAGCCGGAGCGCAACTTCCTGCTCATCAAGAAGAGGGACGAATCAGCCGTCCCCGGACACGACGCCGCGGCCCAGGACCGCTCGGTCACGAGCGGCCGGACGCTCGATGAGATCGCAGCCGCCGGAGGCGGTGACCCACGCCGGGCTGCGCGCCCGGCGGCGCGCGCCGAGCCCGCCGCTCCGCCACCGTCACCGGGAGGGAGGCCCGCCCCGCCCCCCCGGCCCATGCTTGCGGTGACCGCCGATCGCCCGTTCTCCCGCCCCGGCTGGCTCTACGAGCTGAAGTACGACGGCATCCGGGCGATGGTGGCCGTCGAGGGCACGGCGGTCCGGGTCGTGGGCCGGCGCGGACGCGACGAGACCGCCCGCTTCCCCGAGGCTGCCGCCATCCCGGCCCAGCTCCGGGCCGGGAGCGCCGTTCTCGACGGCGAGATCGTGGTCCTCGACGCCGCCGGGCATCCCAACTTCGAACGGCTCCAGTCGCGGGTGAGCATCGGCGACCCGGACGAGGCGCTGCGGGCCGCCGAGCGGTGCCCGGTGACGTTCGTCGTCTTCGACCTGCTCTCGGTCGACGGTCGCGACCTCACCGCAACCGACCTCCGGATCCGGAAGAAGACGCTCCGAGATCTCATCGGACCGGCCGGGCCGCTCCTCTTCGCCGACCACGTCGAGCAGGATGGGGAGGGCTTCTTCGCCGCCGTCTCGGCCCTTGGCCTGGAGGGGATGATCGCCAAGCGCGCCGATTCACCCTATCAGCCGGGGCGCCGAAGCGCCGACTGGATCAAGGTCAAGTCCTGGCTCACCCAGAGCTGCGCGGTGGCCGGCTGGACGGCCGGCCACGGCCGGCGGGGCCGCCTGGGCTCCCTGGTCCTCGCGGTGCGCGACGCGCCCGGTTGGGTGCACTGCGGCCAGGTCGGCACTGGTTTCGCGGAGGCCG
>DNAU01000287.1 GCA_003491925.1 Chloroflexota bacterium | reverse complement strand
TTCGCCTGTTCCCGGGCCTGGTCGATGTCCTCCGCGCGCTCGGCGGCGTCGGCCAGGATCACCACCCGGTCGGGGAGCACCTCGAGGAAGCCACCGGAGACGAAGAGATACTCCTCGACGCCTTCGTTGCGCACCATGACCTCGCCGGTACGGAGCGGGGTGAGCAGGGGGATGTGGTGAGGCAGGACACCCAGGTCGCCGGCGGCCCCCGGGGCGAGCACGAAGTCGGCCTCCTGGGAGAGCACGCGTCCCTCAGAGGTGACCAGCTCGACGTTCAGCTTCGCCATCAGCTGTCCTGGTCCGGCTTCGCCTTCCTTGCGCGGCCGGAGGGGGCAACGGCCTTCTTGGCCGGCACCGCCGCCTTCTTGGGCGAGGGCTTGTCGACCACTCGGTGCACCGGGGACTCCGCCGCCTTTCCGGCGACCGGCTTTTCGATCTTCTCGGTCGCCGGCTTTTCGATCTTCTCGGGCGCCGGCTCTTCGATCTTCTCGGGCGCCGGCTCTTCGATCTTCTCGGCCGCCGTCTCGGTCTTCTCGGTGGCGGGCGTCTCCTCAGGAGACTCCACCGTCTCCTCCGTAGGCTCCTTCTCCCCGGTGGCCGGCTCGGCGGGGGCGTCGACCTTCCCATCCGCCCCGGCACCCCCCCCCTCGGCAGCCGCCCCTCCCAGCTCGCGCCCCTTGGCGACCGCCTGGTCGATGGTCCCGACCATGTAGAAGGCGTCCTCGGGGAGATCGTCGTGCTGGCCGTCCAGGATCTCGCCGAAGCCGCGGATGGTCTCCTCCAGCTTGACGTAGATGCCCGGGCGGCCCGTGAAGACCTCCGCCACCTTGAAGGGTTGAGAGAGGAAGCGCTGCACCCGCCGGGCGCGAGCGACGGTCAGCTTCTGATCGTCGGTCAGCTCCTCCTGGCCGAGGATGGCGATGATGTCCTGGAGGTCCTTGTATTCCTGCAGGATCCGCTTGACACCGGTGGCGACTCGGTAGTGCTCCTCCCCGACGATCCGGGGATCCAGGGCGCGACTGGTCGAGTCGAGCGGGTCCACCGCGGGATAGATTCCGATCTCGGTGAGAGCGCGCGAGAGCGACACGGTCGCTCCCAGGTGGGCAAAGGTCGTCGCGACCGCCGGGTCGGTGAAGTCGTCAGCGGGCACGTAGACCGCCTGCACCGAGGTGATCGAGCCCTTGCGCGTCGAGGTGATCCGCTCCTCGAGGTCGCCCATCTCGGTCGCCAGGGTCGGCTGGTACCCGACCGCACTCGGCATCCGCCCCAGCAGGGCTGACACCTCGGCCCCGGCCAGGACGTAGCGGAAGATGTTGTCGATGAAGAGGAGGACGTCGGCGCTCTTCTCATCCCGGAAGTACTCGGCCATGGTGAGGCCGGTGAGAGCGACCCTGGCCCGGGCGCCGGGCGGCTCGTTCATCTGGCCAAAGACCAGCGCGGTCCGGTCCAGGACCCCGGACTCCTTCATGTCGCCATAGAGGTCGCGGCCCTCGCGGGTGCGCTCGCCGACCCCCGCGAACACCGAGTAGCCGCTGTGCTCCTCGGCGATGTTGCGGATCATCTCGTTGACGATCACCGTTTTGCCCACCCCGGCACCGCCGAAGAGGCCAATCTTGGACCCCTTGGAGAAGGGGCAGATCAGGTCGATGACCTTGAGCCCGGTCTCCAGGATCTGCTGGCTCACGTCCTGCTCGCTGACCGGGGGGGGCTTGCGGTGGATGGGATGCCGCTCCGCCTTGGGTGCCGGCATGCCGTCGATCGGGTCGCCGATGACGTCGAACATCCGGCCCAGGGTCACCTCTCCCACCGGAACCGTGATCGGCGCACCGGTGCTCACCACCTCGTCGCCGCGGCGCAGCCCGTCGGTGGAGCCCATGGCGATGGTGCGGACCACGCCATTGCCCAGGTCCTGCTCGACCTCCAGCACCAGCCGGCGGCCGCCATCCCGGGCGATCTCGAGGGCGTCGTAGGTCCGCGGTAGCCGACCGCCCGCGAAGGAGACGTCGACGACCGGCCCCATGATCTGGACGACCCGACCCTTGCTGGTCCCTGACTTCGGAGCTGCCATTTGTCCCCTGACTCCTTGAATCGCCGGCTCAGGCCTCGAGGGCGGTGGCGCCACTCACCACCTCCATCAGCTCGGTGGTGATGCTGTCCTGCCGGGCCTTGTTGGCGGTGAGGGTGAGGCTCTGGATCACCTCACCGGCGTTCTCCTCGGCGTTGTGCATGGCGATGACCCGGGCGGCCTGCTCGCTGGCGAGATTCTCGAGCACGGCACGGTACACTTGCGCCTCCACGTACCGGGGCAGCAGGGCGTCGAGCACCTCGGCGGAATCGGGTTCGTACTCGAAGTCGGCCCCCGCCTGCCCGGCGTCAGCAGGCGGCTCGACCGGGAGGACGCGCTGGACCGTCGCCTCCTGCCGCCCCGCGCTCAGGAATCGCGCATAGATCAGGTCGACCTGGTCGCACTCGCCCTGCTCGTAGCGCTGCATGGCGATCCTGATCGCCGGCAGCACGGTGCCCAGGGTGGGGCGGTCCCCATAGTTGCTGACGTCGGCGATCAGGTTTCGGCCCAGCCGGCGCATGGTGTCCCGACCTCGACGCCCGATGGTCACCACCTCGACGGGGAGGCCGCCACTCGGGGACTCGCGAAGTGCGAGACGGATGCTGTTGCTGTTGAGCCCCCCCACCAGCCCACGATCGCTGGTCACCAGGACCAAGCAGCGGCGCTTGACGGGGCGGACGGCGAGGTAAGGGTGCTGGTATCCGGAGGTACGCCCCATCAACTGGGCCATCACTCCGGTCAGCTCGTCGGCATAGGGGCGGGCGTTCTGCATCCGCTCCTGGGCACGGCGCAGCTTGGAGGCCGCCACCAGCTCCATCGCCTTGGTGATCTTCTGGGTGTTGGCGACCGTGCGGATGCGACGGCGGAGGTCGAGAAGGCTGGGCATCAGTGCGCCACCACTACGCGTAGTCCTTCTTGAAGTCCTCGATCGCCGCTCTGAGCTTCGCCTCGAGCTCCGCGGAGACCTCCCCCTCCTTGATGATGGCCTTCTCGAGGTCGGGACAGTTCTGCTCCAGGAAACGGAGCAGGGATCGCTCGAAGTCGGAGATCCGGTTGACCGGCACGTCGTCCAGGTAGCCCCGGGTGCCGGCGAAGATGGCCATGACCTGGCGGGCGAAAGGGACCGGCTCGTACTGAGGCTGGTTGAGCAGCTCGGTCATCCGCTGGCCGCGCTCCAGGGTCGCCCGGGTCCGCTTGTCAAGGTCGGCCGCGAACTGCGAGAAGGCCTTGAGCTCGCCGTACTGCGCCAGGTCGAGCTTGAGCTGGCCGGCGACCTGCTTCATCGCCTTGGTCTGAGCCGCTGAGCCCACCCGGGAGACGGAGAGGCCGACGTTGATCGCCGGCCGGGTCCCAGCGTTGAAGAGGTCGGTCTCCAGATAGATCTGACCATCGGTGATGGAGATGACGTTGGTCGGGATGTAGGCGGAGACGTCGTTGGCCTTGGTCTCGATGATGGGGAGCGCGGTGAACGTCCCCCCGCCCTCCTTGTCGGACATCCGCGCAGAGCGCTCGAGCAGCCGGCTGTGGAGGTAGAAGACGTCGCCCGGGTAAGCCTCGCGCGACGGCGGCCGGCGCAGCAGCAGGGACAGCTGCCGGTAGGCGTCGGCGTGCTTGCTCAGATCGTCGTAGACGATCAGCGCGTGGCGCCCCTTCTGCATGAACCACTCGCCCATGGCGCAGCCGGCGTAGGGAGCGATGTACTGCAGCGGCGCGGGGTCGGCGGCGGTGGCGGCGACGATGGTCGTGTACTCCATCGCCCCGAACTGCTGGAGGGTGGCGGCCACCTGGGCGACCGTAGCCGCGCGCTGGCCCACCGCGACGTAGATGCAGGTGACGTCGCCGCCCTTCTGGTTGATGATGGTGTCGAGGGCGATCGCGGTCTTGCCGGTCTGGCGGTCGCCGATGATCAGCTCGCGCTGCCCCCTCCCGATCGCGAACATCGAGTCGATCGCCTTGATCCCGGTCTGCAGCGGGGCGGTCACTCCCTGGCGGAGGAGCACCCCGGGGGCGATCCGCTCCAGCGGCATGGTGGCGGTGGTCTTGATGGGGCCCCTGCCGTCGATCGGCTGCCCCAGCGGGTCGAGGATCCGCCCCACCACCGCGTCCCCGGCCGGCACCTGGGCGATCCGCCCCGTGGTGCGGACGGTGTCCCCCTCCTGGAGATGCTCGTAGGGCCCCAGGATGACCGCCCCCACCCCGTCCTCGCGCAGGTCGAGGGCCAGCCCGAGCACGGAGCCCTGACCGTCGGGACCGGGGAAGGCGAGCAGCTCGCCGGCCATCGCCTCATCGAGGCCGTAGATGCGGGCGATGCCGTCGCTGACCGACGTCACCACGCCCTCGCTGGCCTCCACCACGGCGGAGTCGAAGCTCGCGATGCGCCGCTTCAGGATGTCGCCGATCTCGTCGCTTCGTATTGCCATGGCTGAAGTCTGTCCCTGACCTCCGATCAGGCCGTGGCGGCCTGGAGCTGCTGAAGATGGCTGCGGACGCTGTCGTCGATGACCCGATCGCCAATCCCGATCACCAGTCCGCCGATGATCTCGGGGTCGTGGACCGCCTCGAGCCGCACCGCCCGTCCGAACCGGACCGCGAGCACGCCCTCGATCCGCCGCGAGGCGTCCCGGTCGAGGGGCACCGCCGACCTCGCCACGATCCGGAGCACGCCGCTCGCCTCGTCGACCAGGCGGCCGTATTCCTCGACCACCTCGTCCAGGAGCCGGAAGCGGCCGTGGGTGACGAGGAGCATGACCAGGTTGCGAGCCGGGGCGACGAGCCCGGTCAGCAGGCCGGCCAGGGCGCTGCTCCGTTCGGCGATGGTCACCCGCGGATTGGCCATCACCGCCCGCACCCGGGGGTCACCGAGGATCTCGCGGGCCCGCTCCAGGTCGGCGCCGATCGGCTCGACACCGACCCGCTCCCGGGCCACGTCGTAGCAGGCCTCCGCGTAGCGGCGGGCGAGCGCGGAGGCCATCAGCGCAACCCTCGGGGCGCCGTCATCGGGGTGGCTCCTCCAGCGACTGGAGGGAGCGGTCGATCAGCTTGCGGTGGGTCTCGGCGTCCATCGCGTCCCCGAGCACCCGGGCCGCCGCGGCGACCACCAGGGCGCCGACCTGGGTGCGCAGCTCGCGCAGCGCCCGCTCGCGCTCGGCGGCGATGTCGGTGCGCGCCTGCTCGGCGAAGAGCTTGGCCTCGTGCCGGGCGGTGGCCCGGGTGAGCTCGGCCTCGGCGGCCGCCGACCGATGGGCGCGGTCGGCGATCTCACGGGCCTGGGTGCGGGCGTCCTCGAGGAGCTCCTCCACCTGGACCCGGACGTCGGCCAGCCGCTTCTCGGCCTCCTGGGCCTGCTGCAGCCCCGCCTCGATCGCCCTCTCCCGCTGCTCGGCCATCTGGATGACCCGCGGATAGACCCAGCGCCAGAGGATGCCCACCATCAGCAGGAAGGCGACCGCCTCGGCGATCAGGGTGCCGTTCGCGGACAGAAGCCCGGCGCTGGCAATCATCACGGGTGGCTACTTCGTCTGCGTGCCGAAGCTGACGATGAAGAAGAAGCCGAGCACGAGGTTGATGAAGTACATCGCCTCGACCAGGCCGACGATGAGGAACATGATGACGGTGAGGCGGCCCTGGGCCTCAGGTTGGCGGGCGGTCCCCTGGATGGTTGCGTTGCCGGCCAGCCCGTCACCGATGGCGGCGCCGATGGCGCCCCCGCCGAGGGCCAGACCGGCAGCGATCAGCGCCCCGGCCAGAATGATCGAGTGGGCGCTCACAGCGGTGGCTAGCAGTGGCATCGGGTCCATCTCTCCTGTGGTGCTTTAGGCGGGGCTGCGGGCCTCATAGCCCTCCTCTCCGACCCCCTCGCGGGCCTGGCCGAAGTAGATGATCGTGAGCAGCATGAAGATGAAGGCCTGGATGCTGCCGATGAAGAGGACGTCGAACAGCTTCCAGACGGTCATGCCGATGATCGCGAGCGGCGAGAGAGCAGAGGTGAGCACCGAGGCCCCCGCCCAGGCCTCGAACAGCGATCCCAGCAGGTAGACCATCACCACCCCGGCGAAGATGTTGCCGAAAAGTCGGAGGGCCAGGGTGATGGGCTTGACCACCTCCTCGATCACGGTGAGGGGAGGGAAGGGGGCGCGCAGGTAGTGGCGGAAGTAACCGCCCACGCCGCGCACCCGGACGGCGTAGGCCTGGCTCAGGATGAAGACGACCAGGCCCATCGCGAGCGGCAGGTTGAGGTCAGCGTTGGCCGGCTCGACGGGTTGCTGGAGGGGGAAGAAGTCGAGCCAGTTGGCGACCAGGATGAAGAAGCCGATGGTGGCCGCCAGGGGCAGGATGAAGGCGGGCGCATCGGCGCCCACGGTCTCCTTCACCAGGTTCCTCACGTAGCTGAGGAGCAGCTCGAACACCATCTGGAGCCGTCCCGGCTTGCCGCTCCGCAGCGTGCGCACCAGGATCAGCCCGATGGCCAGGGTGACCGCGATCGCGATCCCCGACGAGATCAGGGTGTCGAGGTCGTAGGTGCAGAGGAAGCCTCCGCCGCCGCAGACGCTGATGGTGGGGTGGGTGCCGGGCGCGGCGTCGGCGAGGAGCAGGCCGGCCATCGGGATGGTCATCGGGCTCGCAGCACCTCACGGAGGGAGGCGCCGGAGAGGACGAGCTGGGCCACCGCCATGCCCGCCGCGACCAGGATCGCCCGGTCCCAGCCGAGCACGAAGCCGCTGGCGATGGCGAGCATGGTGAGGATGAGCAGCCGCAGCAGGCTGGTCGCCGCGAAGGCGACCCCGAGGCCGAGTAGCCGGACCGCCAGGAACCCATTGCCGGCGCCGAGCATCAGGCCCAGCGCCAGGGCCACGCCGGCGAGCGTCTGGCCGAGGGCCGCGGCCACCACCAGGGCCACCACCGCCATCCCCGCGCAGGCCACCACGGTGACGTTGAGCGCGTGGCGCGGGGCGCTGGTGACGCCGGCCGCCGGCGTCAGCGCGCCGGGCAGCATCAGAGGTACCTCCGCAGCTGCGCCCGGAGACCGAAGCCGGCGGCGGCGATCCCGACCAGGAGCCCGAGCAGGAGACCGGCAGGGCTCGTGTGGGCCAGCTGGTCGACCAGCAGCCCGGCGATGAGCGGGACGACGAAGGCCACGGCGAGATAGACCCCGAGGCCGATCAGCTGGGTCCCGGAGAGGCCGCGGTCGGGGTCAGCGGGCATGACGGCAGGCGCGACGGCACGGCCCGAAGAGCTTGCCGTCGTCACCGCGAAGCCGTTTTCCAGCCCGGCCCCGCTCTGGTAGGCGAGCACGGCCGCAACTTAGCACAGGGGGACTCCTGGCCGCGCCGTGCCCCAGTCGACCGGTCCCATGGGCATCAGACTACAGGCCTCTTCGCCAGTTTTCACCAGAGCCGGTGGTCACCCGAGGTGCGCGGGCATCCGGCGGAGCGGGTGGGAACGAACGCCTGTCCGGGGTCAGTCGCGGTCGCTCGGACCTCCGCTCGGCTCGCGGACCGTCCCCCGACCGGTGAGCGCCACCCGGGGGTCCGCGTCGCAGGAGAGCGACGCCTCGCTGCGCCGGGTCCGCTGCAGGCGGCGTCGATTGCGCCAGAAGGTCGTCACCAACCCGAGCGCGCAGAGCCCGATGGCGACGTCGAGGATGGTGCGATGGCCGAAGATGGCGAGCCCCAGACAGCCGAGCACCCCGGTCGTGAAGTAGAAGGTGAGCGCCGTCTCCATCGGCGTCATCCCCCGCGCCTGCAGCCGGTGGTGGAGGTGGCCGGCGTCGGGGGTGGTGGGGCTGAGCCCCGCCCGCCGCCGGCGCACGATCGCCCAGGCGGTGTCGCTGATGGGCAGGCCGAGGGCGATCAGCGGCACCAGGATGGAGAGACCGACCGCCACCTTGGCGATGCCCACGATGGTGATCGCGGCCAGCACCACCCCGAGGAAGTGGCTCCCGGTGTCGCCCATGAAGGTCCGGGCCGGGGGGAGGTTGAAGACCAGGAACCCGGCGCAAACCCCCATCAGGGCCGCGCTGAGTATCACCACGCCCGACTGGAGGTCCCCGGGGACCACGATCCGGTTGATGGCGGCCAGCATCGCCACCATGGCGACGATCGCCACCACCCCGGCGGCGACCCCGTCGGAGCCGTCCATGAAGTTGACCGACACCTGCATGCCGGCGACCCAGAGCACGGTGAGCGGCAAGGCCAGCAGTCCGAGGTTGACCATGCCGATCCCGGGGAGGTCGATCGAGGTGATGCTGATCCCGAGGGCGACGAAGGCAACCCCAGCGCCGAGCACCACGACCAGCTTCTGCCACCAGGCGAGGTCGAGGATGTCGTCGGCCGCCATCACCAGGGTCACGCCCCCCGCCACCGCCAGGAGGGGCCAGCGGGACTGGATGTGGCCACCGAAGACCGTCACCGCCACCACGTAGCCGAGGAGCATGGCCAGACCACCGAGCCGGGGGGTGGGCATCGCGTGGAGGTGGCGCTCCGCATCGGGCTGGGCGACCGCGCCGACGCGCCGGGCCAGCAGCATCGAGAGGGGGACCGCCGCGGCGCAGACCGCCGCCGCCAACAGGAAGGGTGGAAGGGCGCTGAGCCAGGCCGACCCGGGGGTCACGGCACCCGGTACGGCAGCGGGAAGCGGCCGCAGAGCTCACGGCTCCGGCGGCGGACCTCGGCCCGCACCCCCTGGTCCTCGAACCGGCTGAGCATGAGGTGGATCAGACCCGCGATCTGATCCATCTCGGCCTCGCGCATCCCCCGGCTGGTCACGGCGGGCGTCCCCAACCGGACCCCGTTGGGGTTGTACGCGGTCCCGCCATGGCCGGGGAACCCGTTGGCATTGAGGGTGATGCCAACCTCGTCGAAGGCCGATTGGACGGCCCGCCCGCGGAGCCCGAAGGGCCGCAGGTCGATGACCATCAGATGGTTGTCGGTGCCCCCGGTGGTGAGCACGCAGCCGCGCTCGACCAGGCCCCCGGCCAGGGTGGCGGCGTTGGCCACCACCTGGGCGGCGTAGGCCCGGAACTCGGGCTGGGCGCACTGGTGGAACATGACCGCCTTGGCCGCGATGGCATGGAGCAGCGGGCCACCCTGGATGCCAGGGCAGACGGCCTTGTCGACGGCCTCGGCGTACTGCGCCCGGCAGAGGATGAGCCCGCCCCAGGGGCCGCGCAGCGTCTTGTGGGTGGTGAAGGTCACGAAGTCGGAGTACGGCACCGGGGAGGGGTGCACGCCGCCCGCCACCAGCCCGGCGAAGTGGGCCATGTCGACCATCAGCATCGCCCCCACCGAGTCGGCGACCTCCCGGAAGGCGGCGAAATCGAGGAACCGGGGGTACGAGCTGTAGCCGGCGACGATCAGCTTGGGCCGCACCTCCTCGGCGCGGCGGCGGACCTCGTCCATCTCCAGCCGGCCGGTGGTCTCGGAGACGAAGTACGGCTCGAAGTGGTAGAGACGGCCGCTGAAGTTGACCGGGGAGCCGTGGGTGAGGTGACCTCCCTGGTCGAGAGCCATGCCGAGCACCGTGTCCCCGAGCTGGAGGATCGAGGCGTAGACGGCCATGTTGGCCTGCGAGCCCGAGTGCGGCTGCACATTGGCGTGCTCGGCACCGAAGAGCTCCCTGGCCCGCCTGCGGCAGAGGTCCTCGACCTGGTCGACCACCTGGCAGCCGCCGTAATAGCGCTTGCCCGGATAGCCTTCGGCATATTTGTTGGTGAGAACCGAGCCTTGGGCCTCCAACACGGCGCGCGAAACAATGTTCTCGGAGGCGATCAGCTCGATTTCGTGACGCTGCCGCCCGAGTTCGAGTTCAATCGCCTTGGCGAGATCGGGATCGGAGCTGGCGAGCGGGGTGGTGAAGAAACCGGACTGGCTCATTATTTTCCTCTAGACCAAGGGGGCGGGAACGGAAAGGGGCGCCGCCGCCGCGACGCGCAAGCGTGAGGCCCAAGCGCTTATCACGGTCGAAGCATGACGAAAAGAGCGCATGGCGACGCGGCGTCCGCCGAGGGCGCCGGGTCGATCGGTTAACGAGAGAGCTTAACAGGTAAGGTTGACGGCATTCGTCGTTTGGCGCTGAAAAAGCCGCCGTGTAAATATTTTATTACCGATAAACATCAAATCTAAATCTCCTTGAAAGGAGTATCGCCATGAGCGCGGCGCGAATACAGCTCCGGACGGCCCGCGAGTTCCCCCTTGAACCACGGCAGGAAGCGAGCCGCGAAACGGCGCCCTACGCGCAAGTAATCGACGAAATATGCGAGCTGAATTGGAGCGCCCTCTCGCGGGACGAGCTCATCGACGTCGCATGGGCCTATTATTTTTTCTCGGTTCAATTTTGCGAAAACGTCGGAATCGCGCGTCGCCTCTATCCCGATGACAAGCACTTGGAGGAACTCGATCGCGGCGAGCGCGACACCGATAATCTTTCGCCTTGCCTGGGCGTCGTGGGCGCGGGCGAGAGAGTCGATCACGATGAATTCATGAGAAGAGCGCTAAACCTAGAGGCCATCAACGAGATTCGCCGGCGCCGCCTTCTGACAATCGGCGGCGCCTACCTCGGCGAGGTGCGCGCCGCCGATGACGCGACCAGGGCGTTAAGCCTGCCGACCTACGAGGATGGCGGACTCGAAAGAGTATTTCGCTCGATTTTGCGCGCTCGGCGTTGGGATGGCCCGTTGCTTCAGGCGTTTAAGCACTTCCTCGTCGGGCACATCGCGCTGGACAGCAACCCGGTGGAGGGCCATGGCTCGCTTTGCCGGCACCTGCCGCCGAACGCGCAGGTGTTCGATCTGTGGCTGGCGTTCAAGCAGAGCCTTGTCGCGGCGGCGCCCGTTTTGGCGCGA
>DNAU01000032.1:14513-27151 GCA_003491925.1 Chloroflexota bacterium | reverse complement strand
CCGCCGGCCCGGGCGCTGCCGGCCTTTCCGGCGGTGCCGCCGGCGGAGGAGGCAGCGGGGCGTGGAATTGCGCGGCCTCCTCGGCCGGCGCCATGACTGCTCCGAACCAGCCGGGCGTGATGTCTCCCGCCCCGCCGCCGATCCGGCACCATTTGAAAAGCTCCTCGCGGAGCATGGCGAACCACAGGCCCAGCGGCCTGCGACTGCGGCCCTCCTTCCGCGCGAGGCGGATCGCGGCATTCGCCCGCCCGATCCACTCGCGACCGAAGAGCAACACGGCCAGGATCGCCGCGGCCCAGAACCGCCGGCGGCTCTCGTGGCTCATCCGATCCCACGGCGTGGCCGGCAGGACCGAGGCGGCGGCTTCTCGCGCGACCGTCTCGATCCGCTCCCACGTCGCTTCGATTTTTTGCCCACTACTGTCGACGACGACGACAGTACTGTAAGACGACAGAAGACCGTGCGCGCATGCGAGCGCGCGATCCATGGAACCTGCCGGCGCTCCATGGACGTATCGCCGTTCGCTAGGGCCCCCGTCCGAAGGGGCGACCCTAGCGAACCGTTCGCTAGGACCCCCGTTTTCGGGATGCTTTTGTTCGCTAGGGGTAGCGAACGGTTCGCTAGGGCCCCCGGAAGGATGGACGGGGGAAAACGGCGCGGCCTGCAAGTCGCACCCCGGCCGCGCCGTCCCCCCCACCGCCCCCGCGCCGGGGACTTCCGGGACGGCGCCCGGATAGTCGACTCCCAGCCGCGCGAGGATGGCGTGCCACTGCAACTGCACGAGCGGAAACTGGAGCGAGCCGCGATGATCGCGCCGCTCCGTGAATTTCAGCATCCCCAGATCACGCCAGAACCAGCCGCCGTACTGGACGCAGCGTTTCCCGACGCCCAGGTAGTACTCGCCGATCTTGGCGGCGTCAAAGGCGATCGGGCGGCCGCCGGGATCCTCATGCTCCATGAACCAGGTCAGGAGCCTGCGGTAGGTCCGCCGCGCCCCGACCAGGCCGGCCAGCTTGATCGCGATGTCCAAACGGTCCTCGCCGCGGAGCTCGGCGATCTCCAGCAGCTCCGGAGGCTGCGCATCCTTGTGCGTTCGCATCATGCGTTCCTCGCGATCCTGGTCCTGTCCTATGAAAACCCCCCGATGCAATCGGGGGGCTTCGATTCGCTTGCGCTCACTTCCGCCGCCGCCGGCTCTGCCCGACGATCTTGCGGAACTCCGCATAAAGCCGCTTGGGGAGCTGCCGGTCGGCAGTGATCGGCTCCGGCCAGGTCCACTCCCGCCCGCAGCCGCAGGCCAGGTCCGGCAGCCGGAATTTCTCCAGCAGCCGCGGCAGGCGGCGGAGCGTATCGAGGTAGTGCGCGAACACCACCCCGCCGCCGTGCCCCAGTTGCGCCGACTCGGCCACCGGATCGCGGCGGTAGAGCCAGGTCGAGCAGACCTGCCGCAGGGCCTGGTGCGGCTTGTAGGGCACCGTCGTCGCCGCGAGCGGCCGCCGGCAGTGCCGCGTGCAATTCTGCCAGTTCGATTCGCTGTTGTCCCAGCCGGCCAGCCGGGCGCTTCCCGGCGATTGCATCTCGGGGAACAGGAACCGCTCGCTCCACCGTTCGCGGAGCGATTTCAGACAGGCCAGGGCCTGGCTGCTCACGTACAGGATCCGCGGCTTGTGGGTCTTCGTGTCCGGCAGGAGGAGCCAGTGGCCCTCGACGTATTCCATCCGCGCCCCCAGGAGCTCGCCGATCCGCATGCCGGTCAGCAGGCAGGCGGCCTGCATCAAGACGATCCGCGGGGCCGCCAGTCGATCGAGCGAGAGGTACTCGTGCCACCACTCGCGGACGTCCGACCGCCGCGGCACCAGGGGCGGCGGCAGGGCCATGTTGGGCCGGTCGTCGCGGTGCAGCTTCGTCGGCAGCCCGAGGTAATCGAAGAAGGGCCGCAGGCTCGACCAGAAGCGGCCGATCGTCTGCTCGCTCCGCGGTTGGCCGGCGGCCGCCCGTTTCGGCGGCCAGGCGAAGAAGCCCGAGACGGTGCCCGGCGTGATCTGGCGGGGCAGCGACCACGGCCGCCGCCGCCGTTGCGGCGTGTCGCGGAGCCATTGCAGCCACTTGGCCGGCGTGTCGCTCCGCAGCTCGCGGATCGGGATGTCCGCCCCGCAGAACTCGATGAAATACCAGAGATCCTCCTGGGTGCCCTTGACGGTCCGCGCCGCCACGCCGGACCGTTTCAGCTCCGCCATGAAGTCGGCGGCCGCATCGCTGAGCGAGCGGTCCGTTGTCCGCTGCCCCTTGTCCCGACGCTGCTCTAACCTCCGTGTCTCCTGCTCCTGAGTGTGCTGGATCATTTGAAATCTCCAGGAGACAACCAAGAAAGCGGCCCGCCGACGAAGCGTCCGCGGCGCCGGGTTTCGAGCATAATTGCGGGGGTCGGCCGGGGCGAATACCGGATGGACAATCCGGTAGTCGCCCCGAATCGGCTCCTCTGACACCTGACACCTGGCACCTGACACCTGGCCTCATCCCAGCGCCTCCCCTCTCCGCAGTTTGCAAGCCGCTACGCCGATCCGGTGCAGGAGGTCCGCCGGCAGCCAGCCCTTGGTCTGGATGAAAGTCCCGCGGAGCGGATCGGCGGAGCTGGTGAACTCGTCGGCCGGGCCCGGCTCGAGGTCGATCACCACGGCAGCGCAGTCCCGCAGCCCGCCGGCGCGAAACGTCGCCCGCCGCGCGGCGTCGCCGTTGTATTCGTATTGCCCGAGGTCCTCGGGCCGCCAGTCGTTGGCCGGCTGCAGGATGATCGCGGCGAAGCTCATGGGGGAGGGTCCGTGGTTAGTGGTCAGTTGTAGGGTGGATCGAGTTCTACGAGACCCACCAACTCTGCCTCGATCACGATTTTCGGGCCCATCTTCGGCCGCAAAAGTTCGATCGCGTTCATGATCGCGCGGAGGAACTCGTTCTGCACGCCCGCGCCCTGGGCCTCGATCACGCACTCGCTGACGTGGTACGCGCCGGGCGCCAGGATCCTGGCCCACACGCCGCGCCTGGCCACCTCGCACTGCGACTGCCGCACCTCGATCCGCATTGCCGTCGCCTCGTCAATGTCCAGCAGCGTCGCCCCGCTGATCCACTCCACGTCGTCGGCGAAGAACCTCCAGCCCAGAAGCGTCCACTCGGCTGAGCCATTCCACCGCGCGCCGTGCTCGACTCGCCGCGCCATCAGCCGCAGCGGTCCGCGGCCCGCGTGCTCCGCCGCGTGGAACGCGGACGGCCGCCGGGACGAATAGTTCGCGTCCCTCGGCGGATCAGCGCAGCGCTCGCATCCGATGGCGGTGGTGCTCATGGGGCAGGGTCCGTGGTTGGTGGTTCGTGGCCCTTGGCAACTGACAACTGGCCACTGGCAACTGACGCCTTCGCCGCCGCCGCCCGGAAGAGGCGATGGTACCCGGGCCGCTCCGGCTGCATTTCCAGGCCGGCGGCCGCCAGCACTCCCGCCTGGATCAGCCTGGCGATCACGCGGCGGTGGGTCTGATCGGCGAAGTTCCGCCGGAGCGGGAATACGGTATCGACGCCGATCCACTCGCCGCGGTGCGCGTCGCAGACCCCGACGACCTGGCCCAGCGTTTCGAGCTCCACCAGCGAGAGGAGCCGGCCGTCGATCGCCAGCTCCGTCAGCTCGACGTCGCCCCGGCGGCGTGCCCGCCACTGCCCGATCCCGCGATCGAAGAAAGCCCGCTGCATCCCGCCCGCCCGTTCGCACGCCCGGCAGTGCAGCCCCGCCAGGTCCTCGGCCGCCAGCAGCGGCCGCGAATCCTTCAGGCGGACCTGCGTCACGATCATGCAATGCTGGCAGATCAGGGCGGGCATGGGAGGAAGGTTTCAGGTGTCAGGTGTCAGGCGTCAGTGCCGCGGCTACCGCCGTTTCGGCCGCTGCTCGATCGACGTATCGACGTACGGCTCCAATTCCTCGACGACGACCCGGATCAGGCGGAGGGCCTCGATCACCTCCCGCGCGTGCTGCCGGGCAGTCTCGCGCTGGTAGACGGCCAGGCGGGTCAGCCGCGCACGCCGGCCGTAGCGCGCCGCATAGCTCTTCGCGGAGGCTCGCCACGCGCGGAGGTTCACGCGCCACAGGGCCAGGCATTCGCACCAGTCGCCCCAATCGCGCGGGATGATCCCCCCGCTCTTCGCGGCCAACCGGCGGAACACGTCGGCCAGTGATTCGCCTGCCATCAGTTCCGGCTCCTCGCGTACGGGCAGAAGCCGAGAAAGGCGAGGCCGGCGACGTATGGGACGAGGAACAACCCGCACCGCGGGCACGGGCTCCGCGGGTCTTCGCCGTACAGGCAGTGGTCTACGGCCGTGCCCAATGGCTGCCCACCGCTCACTGCCTTCTGCCCACTGCCGTCGCCTGGAGCCATCGCCGCTTTCGCCGGCGGCGGCCCGAGCAGTCCCATGAAATACTTCCAGAGGGCGCTCATGCGACGGCCTCCGGCGAAAAGAGGGATTGGGGATTGGGGATTTGGGATTGGACCCGTCGCCGCCCCAGCAGCTCCTCCCGCAGAATCCGGATCTCGGCCGGGGCCTCGAACCCCAGCCATACCTGGTCGCCGCGGATCCGCGTGACCGTCAGCGTTAGATTCCCGGCGACGATCTTTTCGCCGGCCAGACGCGAGAGTATCAGCATGGTTTGCCTCCGTTCATTGCCAGTGGCCTTGAACCGCGCGCCCGGAAGTGTTACACTCCGGGGAGCATGGTTCGCCTGCCAGTGGGCCTTGCGATCTCCAGAGCCGCGGCCGGCCTGTCCTGATGCAGGCCGGCCGTTGGCGTTTCAAATAGGTGTCAGGTGCCAGGTGCCAGGTGTAAGTCTGACACCTGACACCTAGCACCTGACACCTCATGGCGTTGGGGTCGGCCGGCGGCGGGCAGTGGGACAGCACGAGGCCCAAACCCATCCCGCCCCGTCAATGAATGGCCGCCGCCGGCCGCGCCCCCCTTTTCACACGCCACGTCGGCCGCTTCCCGAGGCCGCGCGGCCCCGAAAAAGAAACAGCCGTTGTGGGTTTCTCCAACCCACAACGGCTGATTATAAATAAGTGAATAAGTCTGTCAACCCGACTTTGCCAAGAATTTTCGGACGGGCGAGGCAAGCAGCTTGTCGAGCGAGGTTTGCAGAGCCTCGGCCAGCCGCCAGACCGTAATGACGCCCGGCTCCCCCTTGGCGTTCAGGATGCGGGAAATGATGGGCTGGGGGACGCCGGATTCGGCCTCCAGCTTCTGTTGCGTCCAGCCAAACCGGTGCATGGCGGCGCGGAGGTTCTCGGCGAGATTCGCGATCCGTTCGGTGTCCCTGAGCATGTCCACGCCTCCGATTATGCCTATCCGAATCGTCCTGTCAAGTCGTTTTCGGTCCCTGCCCACAGCCCACTGCCCACTGACGGGCCGAGGCCTCGGCGAACCGCCGCGGCTGTTGGCCCGCCCCTCCGCCTGCCGATACTGCTAGCATGGCCAACCTGCTCACCGGCAAGTGGTCAGCCGAGTTCAAGGCCAAGCTCAAATGGATGCTGGCCGGCGGCTTCATTTCGATCCTGCTCTACCGCTTCTTCTGTTCACTTGTGGCCGGCTAGGTTGCAGGGGCCGATGGCGGTCGCCACCACCCAGCCGACGGCAAGAGCGACCGCCACGCTGATGGCCCGGGATAACAGGTCCTTGGTTCGCCCCGCTCTCTGCTCTCCCGCCTCCTCCCGCTCCAAGTTCGCGGCGCGGCGAGCGTGGTACTGGACCTTCGCCCACGCCTTGGCCGATTCGCTCTCTTGGTCCCTGCTCCCTGACACCTGACACCTCTCACCTGGCACCTTCCCAATTACCGGAAGGCAACCCGCAACTACCGGACAGCCAGTCCGCTAATGGCGGCCTGGCCAGCGGAGGCAAGCTGGGCAACCGCTCGGATCTCCGCCAATCCCCAATCCCCAATCCCTCTTCCGCCGATACCACACCAGGGCGGCGGCGTGCCGGGGGGCATGCACCGTCGCCCAAAAGTCGCGGCCGGGTCCTATGCGGGAACATCCTCCCGGCCGCGGCCCTTTCACCACCGGCCGGGACGGCGTATTTCTCACGGCGCCGTCCGGGCCGTTTTTTCCGTCCCAATCCCCAATCCCCAATCCCCAATCCCTCTTCCGCCGATAACGGAGCAAGATCGCGATGTCCTTCCCGGTGCGCCGCGGTCGAGGTTTGGGCTTCGCCCGGGGCTGTATGCCAGCAGCCCCGGGCGTTTTGCTTCGTCCGGTGTCAGGTGTCAGGTGTCAGAGGAGCCGACGTCAATGGTCAATTGTCCGTTGTCAGTCGGGGTCCATACCGGCGGATTGGCCGGCGGAGGCCCCGTTGACGAGCTGGTTGTCCGTTGTTCCTTGTCCGTCGCGACTGACCACTGACCACTGACCACTGGCCACTCGCCACTGACCACTGACCACTGACCCTCCGATGCACGTCCACTGTCCATCCGCGACGCCGCCGCCCGCCCTCCCGCAGCTCCAGGCCGATCTGCCGGAGTGCCTGGAGGCCTGGCCCGACTACGCGCTATGGGCGTTGTCGCGCGCCGTGGCCGCCGAGCTGGCCCACCGCCGGCTGCCGGTACCGGTGGGGCTGCCGGTACTCGATCTGGCCGACGCGGCCCTCCGATCGCTGACGCCTGGCTCGTCACTCGCCACCAGCCACTAGGCACTCCTCTCCCCCCAAGCGAGGGCGACGGGAATCGAACCCGCAACCACCGAATCGACAGTACGGTGTTTTTAGGGCCGTCCAGGGCCCGGATTGGCCGTCCTGGAGGCCCGGGCGCCGTCTGCCATTTTTGGTACGGCCTGCCACTCGCCGCCTGGCGCAAGCCAGGGGCGTCCTGGAGCTGCCACGGCCGCCTGCCACGCCTGCCGGGTTGGCAGGCGGACCTGGCAACCTGGGCAATCCCAGGCACTCCCGGATTGGCCGCTCCGCGCGGCGCCCAGGGCGGCGGACGAAATTCCGCGGCCCGTTGACGGGCACGCTGATTGCTGTATAGTAAGGGCAGTGCTGAGCGAGGCTCAGCCTCAACAAAAGTTCCTCAACCCCGCCGGCCCCAGGCGGTAAAAGTCGGGAGGAGGATAATCATGGCAGGGTACACGATCACCCACCGGTGCGGCCACACCCAGGAGCATCAGCTTTTTGGCCCGGGCGCTGGAGTGGATCAAGGCGCAGGGTTGGCAGATCGCAATCGAGGATCGCCTGCTCACCCTGCTACGCAGCCCGCTGGAGGGCCGCCCGGATCTGGCCGGACTGCCCAATTAGCACCAGGTCGGCCGCGTCGCGGCCGGCGCGCAGCGAGAAAGGGAGGTGATCATGCCCACGTTCGAGAAACTGATCCTTGAAAACGCCGCGTTGCGCGGCAAGAAGCCCGACCCCGACCGGATCATCGAGGCCAAGCACCTCGACGCCGTGAATGATGAGCGCGAGCCGCCCGAGCCGGCGAATCGAAGCGCGGGGGAATAGCCATGCCGCTGAGAGACCTTCGGGCGCGGTACGGCAAAACGAGCGGCTCCGCGCGGGAGGCCATCAATTGGGCGATCCGCGCGGAGCTGCCGGGCGGGGCCGAAACCCTCGATGCCCTGGAGCTGTTTCACAAGATCGTGCTGCGGGTCGGCCCGTTCGAGGCCGATGGCCGCACGCCCACCGTGGCACAAGTGGCGCACGACCGAATCTCGGCCGTGGCCAATGCGATGGAAGCGGAAATCCGGCGGCGGTACGGGATGCCGCCGCCCTAGCGGGAGGTGCGAGCGTGGACGTGCTCCAGATCGAAAATCACGGGCCGCTTCTGATCGCCTCGAACTTTTGGGGCACGGAGCAGGAGCGCGCGGGGAAATTCTACCTCTCGATCAATGGCGGGGCGTTCCGGCTGCTGGTGCCCCGCAGCCAGGAGCCGGCCGTGACCGAGATGGCCACGGCTCGCGAGGTGATCGTGTCTCGCGGGCCCTGGCCGGCCGAGGGCCGGGACGAGGGGATCGAGCTGCTCTTCGAGGATGGGACGGATGCGCCGTTTTGCCTGCACCTCTCGATCGAGTCGCTCGATCGCCTGCCGCTGGCCGAGGACGCCGGGCGCGAATGGGTTTTCACCGCCTGGACGGCGCCCCGCCGCGGGCGGCCGCACAAGGCGCTCGAGCGGCCCTGCTGGTACCGGCTGGTGCCGAAAATCCCATGGCTGAGGGCGAGAGGGATTGGGGATTAGGGATTGGGGATTAGAACAGGGCCGGGGGCGTGACCCGGCACTCGCCCGCAGAGTGGAGCGGGAGGCAAAGGGAGAGCAAAAATGAGCGCGTCCAAGATCGAGTGCCCACTGTGCGGAGGAAGCAAGATGTGCGGCGACCATACATGCCCCGAGTGCCACGGCACGGGCCAAGTGCCCAATGTGTTCGCGTTGGCCGGCACGTCCGTGGCCGAGACGGATGAGGAGACGGCTGCGGCCGAGGGCAGGCCACTGGCCGAAGTGCAGGCTGAAACCCGCCACGCCGTAGCGTGGATCGAGGCACACCGCGATCAGCCGGATGCTGTGCCGTGTGCCTGGTGCGATGGGGTGGGCACTCTGCCAGCCAATCCAGATGGGAGCGCAGAGGGCGAGACGTGCGGCCACTGCGATGGCACTGGCATCGCTGGCGACGTGGACTAGAGGTTCTCCCTGGGGCGCGCCGCAAGCGTGAGCACGGCGGGCGAACGGGGCCTCGCCCCGAACGCGGGATGTGTCCCGCAGCCCCAGCCTTTTTCCGAGCCGGGCGAAACGCAGTGCCGGCTGAAACCGGCGGGAGGGAAACGTGAGCAGTGCAACAGAAACTACCGAGTTCGCGCAGATCGTCGTCGCCGGTACCTGTTACGATTGCGGGCCGTATTGCTCGCGTCGGTGCGCGTGCCGCCGCAATGCGGCCGATACTCGCACGGAACCTGTCAGCCGCGCCTACCTCGAAAACTGGCTTGGGCCGAACGCGATACTATCGTGCCGGAATTGCGGAGATGTGCTTTTCGACGAAGATGACGAGGACGACGCGGCCGGCGACAACATTAACGGCTGACGTTTCCTGCCGGGCCGGCCCCGGGGGCTTGCACGCCGGCCGCCGGCGGCGCATGATAGGGGCAGACGCGGGAGGGCCGGCCCTGTTGCAACACGGCCGACCAAGCGAGCGCGAGCGGATGGCCGTCGTCTCTCCGCCCTTTCAAACGGGACGGCGTCCGCCCGGCTCGACCCGCCCAGCCGAAAGGGGCTCAGATGCGGACCCTGTCGCAGGTTTTCCTATTCGTCGTTTTCGCCGGCGCCTTTCTCGGCGGCCTGATGCTCTGCGCCGAGGTGGGCGGCGCCGCCGGCCTGCCGGTGATCGTCGCGGCTATCCTGGGCTTGATGGCCGTAGACGCCTGCAACGACCTCCATTCGATCGCCGTGGGACAACGGGAGCTTTTGGCCGGCATCCGGAAGCTGGCCGAGACGCAAGCGCGCGAAGAGAGCGGGCCCGACCTGGGCGACTGGCAGGACCAGCACATCGCGCTGAGCGAGACCGAGGCGCGGGCCGCGTCGGCCGGCGGTTCGCATGCCGCCGGGCAGGGCGCGAAAGCCGCGAAGAGTCGCCCACTGCCCGCTGCACACCGCTCACCGCCCACTGCTCAGGCCGACGACTTCGACGCCGCGATCGCCGCGGACCTGGCCGGGGCGGCGAAGCGGCCGCCGCTCCGTTGAGCGCCAAGAGTGAGAAGGGTGAGAAGAGTGAGAAAAAGGCCGACGATTCGCCCCAAGAAGTCCACCGCGAGACGATCCTCTTGATCGTGCTGGGGGCCCTGCTGGTGGCGCTCATCAAGGCCTGCGGACTGTAGCCGTCGGCTACACCGGCTCAATAGAGGTTCACGCCCGGCCGGCTGGCGATCGGGACGATCGCGATCCCGTCTCCCGGAGAGCAGCTATTTGTAGCGGATCATGAAGGCGATGGCAAAGTAGAGTGGCCGGTTATCTGTGTCGTTCTCGCCGTTGGCAGAGCCGCCGTGCGTCCACCCGGGATAAGCATTGCCAGCGGCATCGTATTCCAGCGTCGTGTTGCTGCTGTAGAAACCGGGAGCGCCGGAGGCAATTTGAGCGCCGGAGGTCATCTTGTGAAGGTGACTGGCGTGGACCCCATGACCGTTCTCTGTCGTGCCGTGCCAGCGATAGCCGCCCGTGGAACCCAGGGCTTCATCCCCCGCGCCGTCGCTATTCGCGGGATCGGCGCCCATCACGAATCGCGTCCGCAAATCCGGGCTGCCGTTCGAGCCGTCGCAGAGGCACCAGCCATAAGGGATGCTAGCCACGCTCCCCGACCAAAGCGCGATCGTCCCGATCTTCGGCCCCAGGTATGAGCCGGTGGCCACCGCATTGCCCGACAGGTCGCTCTGGTATTCGATGATGTCGCCGGCGTAGGACGGCGAACCGGAGTAGGAGGCGTAGACCTGCGGGTCCTGCGAACCGGACCGCGGAAGGTAGACGTTGAACGCCGAACCGGTCACGCTGCTCCCGTCGCGCTTGCAGGCCTTGACGGAGACGTAGGAGCCGTTGCCGCCGGCGTTCACCCAGTCAGCTTGGGCGACGCCGTAGGAGACGACGGACGATGCCCCAATGATCGCGTACCAGAGATCGTCCGCGCGGTCGTAGTAGGCTGTGACCCACGAGTTGGCCGGCAGGGCCGTGGGCGTCGGATTGCAGAGCGAGATGGCATGGGTCGAGTCGACCCAATCGTTGGTCTCCCAGAAAAGCTCCGCCTGTCCGGAGGGGACCGGGCTTCCGGTGATGCAGGCCGCAATGGGTGAGGTGCCGACCTGCACCGTTGCCAGCAAGGAGAAGTCGCCCCAGACGATCTCGAAACGGCCCAGGTTGGGATAGTTCGGGTCGCCCGAAACCGTCGAGCCGGAGGGGTTCCACTTCACCAGGCCGCGGGTGCCATAGTAGCCGTGACTCAGGCTGCGGGCCCGGCCCACGCCGAGCGTGGCGACGTTGACCGGCGTCGCCTGGTCTGGAATCCAGTAAAAGGTCTGGGCCGTCTCGGTCCCATAGGTCGCTCCGGTGTCCAGGAGCACGCCGATAAGCGTCTTGGGCGTCGAGCCGCTGTATGGACCGGGCACATGATCCGCCGTCAGCTCGAACGGCCGCAGGCAGCTGGCGGCCTGCGCGAGCACGAGCACGGTTCCCGTCGCCGTATCGACGTCCAAAACAAGAAAACCCGGATACCCCGGCCACAACTTGAAACTGCCGGGTTTCGGGCCCCAGATCTGGCCGGGGCTCGGCACGGGTCCCGAGCTGTCGTAGAGGGCGCGGACAGGGAACTCGACGGCCAGGTCGGCCAGGCCGCCGCCGTTGTACGGGATCTGCTGGCTGCGGTTGACCCAGAAGGGCGGCGACGCGGAGGTGCCGGCGGCCTGGATGCCTTGGATCGGCCAGACGCCGCGGGGCACCACCAGCATGTCGCCGCCTGGCTGCTCGCAGAACACGCCGAAGGGCGGAAGAGGGGAATTCGTGCCGTCCGTCCACACGAAGGGCGTGCCCTCGGGTCGCACGGGGATCGGCCGGCCCTGGCGGCCGGCAGATCCGCCGCGGACCCGCGACTCCACGTCGCGGACGGCGGCGCCGATGCGGACGGCCTGCGGCTGGTCGAAGAGAACGTAGTCCGGCATGGGAAGTTGTCGGTTGTCAGTGGTCAATGGTCAGTCGCGACGGACAACTGACAACGGACACCTGACTAGTACGGCGGCACGAGGTCGAGCGGCCCGAAGTCCACCGGCAGGGCGTTGGCGAATTTCAGATAGACGTTCTGCGCAATGGCCGGGGTGAGGACGTGGCCCGTGCCGTCCAATCGGACCGCGCGGCCCTCGACAAAGCCGTCCTGCACGATCGGCACGGGATTGTTGTTCACGTCGAGCATCTTCGGGCCCGCGTCGAGGATGCACTCGAAATCGAAGGCTCCGACGAACGGCTGCACCGCGCTGCCGGCGATCGTGCCGGGGACGGTAATCCGCGGGCTTTTCAGCACCGTGTAGGTGCAGTGGTGCCAATACTGGGCCTGCTCGTAGACCTCGCGGACGGCGATATTTTGGATCAGGGCCTCGCCGGACTGCGCACCTTGCCAGCCGTTCTGATTGCAATGGTTCAGGTAATTCGCGTCGGAGTCGCGGTTGCCGACCTGTTCGAAGCGCTCGATCGTGTAGACCTGGACGTAGATCGGCCGCGAGGGGGGCGGATCGAAGGGCGTGCCGGCGGAGTCACAGTACTTCAGGCCGTTCAAGTCGCAGGGCCAGAATTTCTGCAGGGGTTGGAAGGTGTAGCCCCACACCGGGCGCCGCTGGTCGGGCGGCTTTTGCTGGTCTTGCGGATTCCCTTCCTGGAGCGTGCTCCACTCGCAGTCTACCGACCAGTGGTACGGGGCGTCCCTGTTCTGGACCGGCTCGATCTTGCGGCAGATCGCCAGCAGGTCCTGCGGGTAGGGCGAGAACCCGTAGATCGGCAACAGGCCCGAGAAGAGGATGTTCCGCACGCTCTCGGTGGGGACGTTCGAGCGGAGCGTGAACGTGGTGCTGTAGGTCCGCTCGCCGCGCGGGCCGAGCGCGAACTTCACCACGCCGGG
>DNAU01000032.1:0-14402 GCA_003491925.1 Chloroflexota bacterium | reverse complement strand
TGTCAGGTGCTAGGTGTCAGGTGCTAGGTGTCAGGAGGGTGCAGGCTGACACCTGACACCTCTCACCTGACACCTAGAAGCCGGGCGCGGGGCCGGCGACGATCGGGTTTTTCACGGCCGACTCGCGGACGGCCTTTTCGATGTCCGCGAGTTTCTGGTTCGCCTGGCGGGCGAGCTGCGTCTTGGGGTCGTTCAGTTGAGACTGGACCATCATCGAGTAGGCCTCGCGGCTGCCGGCGGCCATGGCGGCAACGGGCGAGACGGTCTGGACGTCGGCGGTGGCCTCGCCCAGGGCCTGACGGCGGAGGTCCTTCTCCCGCTTGGCGAACTGCTCCGGAGTAAAGTCCTTGCGGGAGGCCTCGAGGTCGCTCATGGACTTCTTGAAATCGGCGGCCCAGTCCTTGATGCCGAGGTTCTGGCGGTGGGTCAGGTCCTCGGCCTCGCGGCGGCGGGCGGCGTCCTGGGGCTGGGCCTCGGCGATCTTCGCCAGCGCGGCCGCGTGCCGCTCGGCCTCGTTCTGGAGGGGCGTGCCGAATCCCATCTCGGCCCAATAGTTCCGGGCGACCTGGCGGTCCATGCGGCTCCACTTGTCCCTGGCGGCGTCCCCCTTGTCGGAGTATTGCCAGTAGGTCTCCGCGTTCCGTTCGCCCTCGGCGAGCCGCTCGGCGGCCGTCTGGGACTGGCCGAAGAGGGACCAGGCCCCCTGGATCTCGGAACCCTCCCGGCGCTGTTGGCGCATCAGGAGGAGTCCTTCCTGGACCTGCGTGCCGGTGCGGCCGGTCGCTTTGGCGGCATCGATGTATCGCTGCTCGCCGGCGAGGTCCGCCGGGCGGCCCCGGTCGTCGGCGTTGGCCCAGTTCGCCCGCGCCTGGAAGGCCGAAGACTCCATGGCCTTCATGTCCGCGGTGGCCCGCTCGACGGCCTCGGCCTGCGCCTGGAGGGCCTGGGCGTCGGCCCGCGTGGCGGCGTCGAGCTTCTGCTGGGCCAGGAGAGCGGCCTCGTATTCATCCGCATGCTCGACGCGGTAATCCTGCTGGCGGCGGCGGCCCTCCTTCTCGGCCGTGAAGGGGTTCTCGCCGTGCAGGAGGTCCGCGGCCATGCCCCAACCGCGATAGAGGGTACCGGTCAGGCCCGCGCTCGACCCGACGCCGCCGGCGGCGGCGTGCCCGAGGCCCGAGAGGCTGTCCATCATGCCCTTGAACGCGGCGTCGTTGGCGGCGATCTCGGCCCGCTCGAGCGCGGTGACGAGCTTCGACTCGGCCAGGGCGTCCATGTTCTGCCGGAGGTGTGAGAGCGCGGGGATCATCTCGTCGCCCGCCTTGCCGAACAGCTCGACGGCCATCTTTGCGCGATCGGTCGGGTTCTGGACCTTGCCGAAGGCGTCGGCCACTTCGAGCATCGCATCCTTCAGGGGCTCGGCGCGGAGCTTCGCGGCGTCGAGGCCCATTTCGCCGAACACGGCGTTCGGCTCGGCAACAGCCCTTTGAAAGTGGCTGCCCATCTCCTCGCTGACGCCCGCGCCCAAAAGCTGGCTTGCGCCGCGGGTGCCCTCTCCCCAGGCCTCCGCGGCGTGGCCGACCTCGCGGACGTAATTCCGCCTCTCCCGCTCGTGCTCGATGTATCCGCCGGCGGCCAGGGTGCCCAGGGCCAGGAGCGGATTTCCATTGACGAACTTGGCCGCGCCGCCGAAGATTCCCCCCAGGCCGGCCTTCTCCCCCAGCTCGGTGACGGCCTTTTCGAGTTCGCCCGCAACCTTCTTCTTCACGTCCCCGATCGTCGCGGCCGTTTGCGCCGCCTCGCGGGTGAGCTCGATCCGGGCGGACTGCCCCAGACCGAGTTGGTCGGCCAGGCGGCCGCGGTGGCGGCTAGACGAGGTCTCGCCGCCGGCGGTCTGCGAGCTGGCGAAGAAAGAGCCTTCGCCCTGCATCGACTTGGACCAGGCCTCCTGCTCGCGGCTCGCCCGCGCGGCGGACTGCCGGATCGAGTCGAAGGCCCGATCGAAGCGGGCGGCCATTTTTTCGACGGCGGCGCCACCCTGCTCGAGCGGGCCGGTGAAGCCGGCCACGTCGGCCAGAAGGTCCCAGCGCAATTTTGCTACGGCGTCGGACATGGCAGGTGTCAGGTGCTGGGTGTCAGGTGTCGGGAAAACATAGCCAACGGCTACAGTCCGGCGGCATCAGACCTGACACCTGACGCCTGACACCTCTCACCTACTGGGCCCGGCCGAGCCGCACGGTGCAGGGCAGGTCGTCGAGGAGCGTGCGGACCAGGCCGCCGGGCAGGTCGGCCTCGACGGCGTAGCGGTTGTCGCCGAGCGTGCTGCTGGCGGCCATCGTAGCCGTGTTGGCGTGGAGCGGCTGGAAGACGATCTCTTGCGGGCTGCTGTTGGCCACCAGGGAGCCGGTGACCGTCAACTGCGGGCCGGCGGCGTTGCGGACGTAGAGCGTCAGGGTGGTGCCGTTGGCGGAGAGGTTCGGCCAGTTGCCCGGGTCGGAGAACGGCAGGACCTGGCCGGTGTTCGAGGTGTAGTCGTCGCCCACGGTCAGGGTCATGGCGCCGGAGTTCGGGTCGATGGGCAGGAGGTCCGCCAATTGGACGAGGCCCAGGGAGCCCATCGAATTGTCGTCGACCTGGACTCCCACCAAGACACTGTCGGCCGGCGGGACATAGCATTGGCCGAAGGTATGGTCGACGGCGACGGCGTGCCGCACGTCGGCGGCCGCGGGCACGACGCAGGTGCCCGAGTTGCCGTCGCCGCGATTGACGCCGAGCCGCACGTCGTAGGTCGACGGGTAGAACTGCGGGCCGCTGCCGATGATCGGCGCGCCCGGGTCGCCGTAGGAGGTGCCCGCCAGGGCGTCGGCGGCGGGGCAATCCGTCCGCGTCCCCAAAACCATATCGCCGCGGTTGGTGCCGAGGGCGACCTTGCCCGGCGCGGCCAGGTTCAAGGCCGTTTCCTTGGCGAAAAAGAAGGGCTCGCGGACCAGGAACTGCCAGGCCGTGTTCTGGGGGAAGAGGCAGGCCAGCAGGCCGCCCTCGCCGTCGCTGCGGATCGCCGGCGCGCCGTCAAAGGCGGCCTGGTACGCGTTGTAGCCCTGCCAGAGCGGGGACCTGGCGTCGAGGTGCCAGGTGCCGCCGGGATTGGCCGTCGAGCCGGCGTCGTCGCAGTAGTAGAGCGCCGGGCGGCCGCGGGTGTCCATCGGATCGCTGTATTCCCACTCGTTCATCGCATCGACGAGGAGGAAGAGGCGGCCGTTGACGAGGTTCGGCAGCGAGCAGATCGGGCCGCCGGCGAACACGACTTCGGCCTTGGTGCTCACGGCGCCGGCGTGCTGGACGGTGGCGGCCTGCAGGTTGGCGGGCGTGGCCCCCAGGGAACTCGTCCAGCCGTTGGCGGTGGGGCTCCAGGTGAGGATCAGGGTGCGGAGGTAGGTGTTCGTCCGCAGGAAGAGCATTACGCGGGAGTTGCCCGAGGAATCGGGGCTGATCTCCGACGCGGAGACCTCGCCCCAGCCGGTATTGCCGTCGGCGTCGGCGGCGGTGAAGTCCCATTTCTGGGAGCTCCATGCGGCGCCGGCATTCGCGCTCCAGGTCAGGACGAGCGGGCAGGCCAGGTTCGACGCGCCCTGGTAGACGTAGATCGTCCACGGCACGAGCCACATGCCGGCGGCGTTGCCCTGGGTCAGGACCGGGCAACTGTAGCTCGTCTGGGCGTAGAGGTTGTTGGCGGTGGGGTAATCCGCGGCGAAGTCGCCGGCGCAGGTGTAGGCCTTGACGGGCGTCTTGCCGGTCTTCGAGGACTGCTCCGCGCCCCAGGTGACCGTGGTGCCCGAGCCGCCGATCGTGCCCACGCGGGCGGCCATCTCGCACCAGGCGGTATTGCTGCCGGCCTCGCCCCCGAATCCGCGGGTGGAGACCACCAGCAGGCTCGGCTGGCCGGCCGCCGCGCGGACGGGATCGAGGAGGACGCGGCCGGAGTAATAGTTGCCGTTGCCGGCGATCGCACCGCCCGGCGACCCCGTGTCCTTGAAAAAGGCCACGCCCGCGCCGTCGGGCTGCTGGAAGGTCCAGTCGTTCAGGACCGGCGCGGCGGCGGCGACGTTGTCCACGGCCCCGCCGGACAGGGCCACCTCGCAGCACCGCTCGACGTAGCTGGTGCCGTAAGTCTGCTCGCTGGCGTAGATCAGGCGGCCGCCGGGGAGCTGCGCCACGTCGGGGCCGAAGTAGTGGATCAGGGAGCCGGAGGCATAGGTGATCGAGCTCAGCGGCAACGCGCGGATGCCCGAGCCCTCGGCGGCCGGATCGAACGTGCCGATGCCGAAACGCACCTCGTAGAGGTAGGTCGTGTTGACCAGCGTGTCGGTCAGGGTGTACTGGCCGAGGTCGATCTCGGCGTTGATCGCCGCCGTGCCCGGCGAGCTCTGCGAGGCGCCGAGGTTGGCGTTGTGGACCCACTTGGCGGCCAGGCACCACCACTTGGCGCCGTCGGTGGGACAGGTGCAGCCGAAGACGATCGGCGGGGCCTGGATCCAGGTTTCGCACAGGACCGCCGGCGTGCCCAGCGGGTTGCGCGGATCGGTCCCCGCGTAATCCACGGCGCGGAGGACCTGGCAGACGTTGATGCCGATGACGTCGCGGAAGGTGGTGGTGTCGAGATCGAGCTGCGGCCACGGCGGGACGGCCGTCGTGCCGCCCCCCTGGCCCCAGCCCTCGCCGCCGGCGCCCAGGGCGTTGTCCTGGCAATAAAAGGCGCGGGCCGTCGAACTGACGCCCAGGGCGCCGAAGAAGAGCCCGGGGTTCAGCAGGCCCGTCAGGTAGAACTGGATATTGTGCGTGGTGGGCGCGAGCTTGAATCGGGCGAGCAGGAAGGTGCCCGCGTAGGGAAACACGGTGAGCGGGTTTCCCGAGGCATCGCAGTACGGGAAGAGGTCGAAGCTGTTGTTGGGTGAGCCGCCCGAGGTGAATTTCAAGTGCCGCTGTTGCTGGCTCGAACCGTTCTTATGGGCCCAGGCCCAATTCGTGTCGCCCGTGCCGGCCCGCTTGACGTAGAACCGCCCCTGCTTGCAGCCCGCCGTGGCGAAGCCCGACGCGGTGGGGGCCGAGTCGCAATCGTAGGTGCCGTTGTCCCACAGGGACCAGAAGTAGTCTTGCGGGTCGTAGGGGTTGGACATGGGAGGTGTCAGGTGCTAGGTGTCAGGTGTCAGGTGCTAGAAGCCGGGCGCGGGGCCGGCGACACCGCCTCTTTGGGTTTCATCAGCTCGCAGAGCTCCTCGAAGAAGGCGAGGACCCGGTCTTCGGGGAGGAAGGGCTTCGGCGGCTGCGCCGCGCGGAGGTAGTGCATGTACTCGACCGGCTCGCGGGGATCGACCCCGTGCAACGCGGCCAGGTGCATGATGAGCGTGCCGATCGCGAAATCGGTCCGCTCTTCGCCCCAGGGCTCGAGGTCGTACAGGTCCTTCCACCGCCGGAACTGCCCGGCCGGGATCTCTCTCAGGAACCGGTCGACGTCGGCGGTGCGGCCGACGGTGCGGGCGAGGAGGTGGGCGAACCATTTTGGGCCGTGCTCGCGGCAGTCGGCAAAAAACCGCGGCGGTTCTCCTCCGTCAGCCCGTTGGCCTCACGCGCGGCGTGATACAGCCGCTCCATGACGAGGGTTTCCTTGGCGGCCATGGCCGGGGCGTCGGAGTCCTGCAGGACCCGGTTGGCGTTGGCGTCCCGCAAGACCTTGCAGACCAGTCCCGCGCGAAAAAGGCCCTCGTCGGCCTCCTGGCCCGCGCCGGAACTGGAGATGCTGCCGAGGTCCGCCTCGGACAGCGTGCCCAGGAAGAGCCGGCCGTCGACGGCCGGCCACTCGGGCGTGGGCGGGGCCGGCGTCAAGGGGACGTCGGCGGCGTTGCGGGTGGCGAGCAGCGAATCGCGCAGGGACATGAGAGGCTCCGAAGGGTTATGTCCGTCGTCCGTTGTCAGTTGTCAGTTGACAACCGGCATCACGGCGTGCTGTTCGTATCGGTCGTCGGGGCGTATTCGGCGTCGCCGGTCCAGTTGGCGTCGGAGCGGCCGCTCGTCGAGACCGACATGCACTGCCAGGTGTTGCCGGGCACGACGAGCGAGCTGCCGTTGCCCAGGACGATCGCCAGGGCGCCGACAGCGCCCTGCGTCGGGCCGGTGACGCCGCCCAGGCCGATCGAGATCGCGGCGTCGGGGATCCCCAGCTCGAAGAGCTTGATGAGGTCGCCCGGTTCCCAGACGGGGATCTTTTCGCCGCCCTTCTTGAGGGAAACCGAGGTGATCTTGCCCTGGCTCACGCCGCCGAGCGTGAGGGTGGTGCCGTTGAAATTGCGTTGCCAGGCGGGATTGGACATGGGAAGGTGCCGGGTAAGAGGTGTCAGGTGTCAGGGGCCAAAGCCCCGGGACCGCGTCCCGGGGATGATCGGTCGGATCAAGGCCGCGCATGCCGCACGTACTGCACGTCGTAGAGCTGATTGACCACGTAGGCGTAGAAGGTATCCGTGCCGAGCTGGATCTCGCCCGCCTCGTCGAACTCGTCCGCGAGGTGCCAGACGGAGTGATGCTCGTCGACCCAGCCGGACAGGCCGGTCGGGCCGTTTCCATTAGGGTTCTCGGCGTCGCCGGCGACGGCCGAGGCCAGCGACCAGGCCGTCTCGTAGGGCCGCAGGTTGCCCTGCGAGAGGCTGACGCAGCTCACGCGGAGCCGCATCGTGTAGGAATTGCTCCCGCCGTCGGCGTCGTTCCACGGGACGTTCGAGAGCACCTGGTACACCACCGCCGGATATTGGCTCGGCGAGGGCACGAGGACCGGCAGGACGTTTTCGCCGACGATCGCCGCAACCGCGGGGATTTTTTTCAGGCGGGCGGTGAGTCTGGCCTGTGGGAGCATCGAGTCCTCAGTGCTCAGTGGCCGGTCGTCAGTTGCAGCCGACAAGTGACGACTGACGACTATCCGGCGGCGTTTTCCTCGACGCCGTCTCGCACGGCCGCTTCGAAGGCTTCGTCCATCGCCGCCCGGCACTTCTCGAAGGCCGGCAGGGCGATGGGGTGCGGTTTCACGAAGCCGACTACGCGGCCGGCGCCGGTCAGGGTCCTGTTGTCGGCCTTCGGGGCCCGGCCGGCGATGCGGGCGACCGTGCCGCCGACCACCATGCGGTGGCCGTGCTCGACGAGCCAGCCGGCCGCGCCCAAGGGCCACTCGAAGCCGACCGCCGTGTACTCGATCCCGTTGGCGTAGTGCCGGGTGACCGCGACGGCCGAATCGCTCAGGTGCGCGATCCGCCGCTTCAGGGTCCGCATGTTCACGCGGATCTCGCCGCGGCCGTCGTGCTCCCGGGCCTCGGCCTTCAGGCTCCGGACGCCGACTTTCGCCGCGTCGTGCAAGGCCTGGCGGACGATCTTCGTCGAGAGCTGCCCCGGGAATTTTTCGAGGAACCTCTTCAGCTCGTCGAGGCCGTGGACGGTGAAGGAAACGGCGGACATGTCAGTCGTCAGTCGTCAGTTGTCTGCAACGGACCACGGACAACCGACTAGGGATGCTCCTTGCAGCTCAGCGTTATCCACCGCTCCAGGGTGTCGGGCGTCGAGGCGACCGGATAGAGCGTGTGGCCGTTGTCCGTCAGGAGGCGGCACTTCTGGGTGATCCGCGGGTCGAACCGCACGAGGACGGTTACGGTGGCCTCGGCGTGGACCTGCTGGGCCGCCAACAGCTTGCGGCCGTCGAGCCACTCGATCTCGGCCGGGACCATCGAGAGGCCCTCGATCGTTTGAAACACTTCGGCCGCGTCGCCCATTTGGCCCGGCGTGCTGAGCTGCGGGGCCTGGACGCTCACGCGGTGGCGGAGCCGGCCGGCGTCGAGGCGGTAGAGCATAGGAGGGATTGGGGATTGGGGATTGGGGATTAGAGAGGCCAATCCCTAATCCCCAGTCCCTAATCCCCCGTTCTTCAGGCGTACTGGCCCCAGTCCTCGAGGCTCAAAAGCGCTTCGAGGCTGTGGGGCAGCGGGTTGACGGTGATCCCCGGGCCGATCGTCGTCGGTTCGCGGTCGCGGTACCAGCCGGCCGCGGCCAATAGGATCGCGTGCCGCAGGCCGGGCGGGACCTCTTCCGGCGTGCCGTAGCCCGCGGTGAAGGTGACTTGGACGGCATTGTAAAAGCCGGTGATCTCGGGGAGTTCTCCCAGGTGGTTAGCTTCGATCGTGGGCCAGGTGCGGCTATAGCCGCGGGTCACCGGCCAGATCAGTCCGTAGGCCGGCTGGACGCGGGCCGGCCAGTTCTGGCTGGCCACGTCGAATTGGTACTGGTCCGGCGGCAGGATCTGCGAGTTTCCCTCGGTATCGGTGTATTCGATCTGCGTTACCGTCTGGACCGGGCACCGCTCCAGCACGATCTCGTTGGGGAAGGCGTCGAGATAGCAGCACCAGGTGGCCGTGAGGAGCTGGCGGCTGAGGGTACGCTCGATCCATTCGACGGCCTTTTTCACGAGTCCCCGCAGGTACGGGAATTCCTGCGGGTTGCTGACGAAGCACTGCCGGGCCGCCTCCTCCGTGGAAACGACCTCCAGGCAGGGATCCGGCGGTACGAGCTGCTGGTAGCGCATCGGTGGTCAGTTGTCGGTCGTCAATTGTCGGTCGTAACGGACAACTGACCGCGGGCAACGGCCGCCTCCTCCAGGGCCTTGCCGCCCGGCGTATCGAGGTCGTGCCGGTAGGTGCCCCAGGGCAGGACGTTCGAAAAGGCGTAGCCGCCGGCGTGGGTCAGGCGGACCTTGCGGGTGATGTAGCTCTTGATGCCCAGCTCGTGCAGTTTTCTGGAGAAATACCAGTCCTCCGACTCGGCGCGGACCTTGAACTTCCCGTCGGCTCCGTCGCGGAACACCTCGCGGGGGAAGTGGAAATCGGCGATGAGGCGCCCTTCCGCATCCGTGCTGCGGAAGGCCTCCTGGCGGAGGTCGCACATCCAGCAGCCGTCGTTGTGGAGGAAGATCCCGCCGGGATGGCCCGCGTCGGCCGCCGAAAACGTTTCCGGCAGGCTCGAGTCGAAAAGCTCTCGCACCGTGAACCGGCGATACGGGTGCCACGGGTCGGCCGGGTCGCCGATCCCGGAGCTGGTGACGCCGCGGCCGTCTTTCAGGGGCACCGCCACGCTAACCAGGTCCGCCCCGAGCCGGTCGAGCTCGTCGGCCAGCAGATCGAGCCAGCCCTCCTCCGGCGCGATGTCCGCATGGAGCATCGCGAAATGCGTGGCCTGGCCGGCCTCGGCCAGGTTCAGGGCGCTGGCCCACAGGTTGTTGAAACCGTCCCAGCTCCCCACGGAGAGCAGGAGGGCCAGATCGTGCCGTTGCGTGCCCCGGTACAGGGCCCGCGCGGTCTCGTAGGACATGCACGCGCCGCCCGGGCTGGGGAAGCCCAGGACGATCTGCTTGCGGGCATCGGGCTGGAGGATGTGCATGGGGTGCGGAAGGTGTCAGGTGCCAGGGGTCAGGCGTCAGACGGTGCAGGCCGACACCTGACACCTCTCACCCGACACTTGCTTCTCAGCCGACCACCGGGGCGGTCAGGTTCAGGTGCGGGGCCTTGGCGCCCGAGCGGACGTAGGTCACCGCGGCCAGGCTGTTGGCGTTGTCCATCGTGAGGACGGCGGCCACGTAACGCAGCGACAGGCCGGCGGCCTGGCCGATCTGATCGACTTCCTCGGCCAGGCACTCCAGGCACTGGTAGTCGGTCAGGTTGGCGTTGGCCGTGTTGCAGGCCCCCGAGGTCTTGATGAGGGTCGGGTTATCGCCGTTGGTGTCCGTGGCGGCGACGATCTCCAGCAGGGTAATCCCGTTGGAGTTGGCCGCCAGGTGCGTGGCCATCGCCAGGCAGGCGAAGATGTCGAATTCCTGCATGTCCACCCAGCCCAGGCTGGAGCAGACGTCGGCGTTGGTGTCGCTCGGGCTGTGCGGGCCCATCTGGATCGCCTCGCGGGCGAAGAGCTTCTGAGTCGAGACGGCGGAGGGACCGTTGGCGGGACTGATACCCATGGGAAAAACCTCGGAGAGAGGGGTCGGGGGTCAGGGGGATAGGGGCCCGTGGTCCGTCGTCCCTGG
Source organism: Chloroflexota bacterium (assembly GCA_003491925.1). GTDB lineage: Bacteria > Chloroflexota > Dormibacteria > Aeolococcales > Aeolococcaceae > Changshengia. The sequence continues at coordinate 4,303 of DNAU01000032.1, read as the reverse complement.
CCCGTTGCGAGTGACAACCGACCACTGACGACTGACGGCGAACCGAGCTTACGACCGCGTGGCCAGGGCCAGGAACGGGGAGAGCGTGCTGGCCGAGCGCCGCGGCGTGAGCGGTGTCCTCCACCAGCACTTGCCGGCGTTGCGGAGCCAGAACTTGAACGTACGCTCGTGGTTGACGAAGCGGACGTGGATGCTCTCGGCCGAGTTCAGGGGCTCGTAGGTCCCCTCGAGGTACTCGTCCCAGGTGCCGAGGATCAGGTCCCCGGTCGTGCCCAAGGTCTGGCAGAATTCGGTCGGGTAGGCGGGGCGGCCCAAGAGCCGTTCGGGTTCGCCGTCGCGGAGCGAGGCCTGCCACACCGGCACCGCCAGGGCGTTGGTGGCGCCGGCCGGACTGAAGTACAACTGCATGAGCTGCGGGAGGCAGTCATGGTTATAGAGCCAGACGGCCTTCTGGTAGCGGTAACAGCGGCTCCGCATGTTGATGACGTTCGTGTAGCTGATCGTCTTGGCCGTCTGGTTCGAGTCCTTGGCCACCGTCACGAGGCAGGGGGCGTTCATGACGCCCTCGAACTCGCCGACGCCCGTGCCGAAGAGCCGCTCGTTCAAGAGGTGAGCGGTGAACTGGTCCTTGAACCCCTGGGCCAGGAGGGCCGCGAAGCTCGTGGGCGAGTCGGCCAGCAGTTCCTCGGTGGCGTAGGCCAGGCCGAAGAGGCTGGTGGCCATCAGGGCCACGCGCTCCATTTGCATGCGGGTGGCCTGCTGGCTCTGGGTCTCGGCCCGGCGGGTGACCAAGAGTCCGCCGGTGACGGAGCCGGTGGAATGGTCCTTGTCGGTCCTGGCCGGGATCTCGACCTTGGGGACCTCCATCGGCACCTTGGTGGTGGCCGCGCCGACCGGGTCATCCTCGGGCGTCAGGGCCATCAGCTCCGGGTGAAACCCCAGCGGGATCAGGAAGCCGCCGTAGGGATCGGCGTAGGCGCCCTGCTCGTCGCTGCCGGCGGCGGCCAGGAAGCGGAGGCGGGGGTCGGCCGCGGCCTGGACCTCGCGATCGCCGTGCTGCATCACGCAGAGGATGAAGTCGCGGGGCCGCTCGAAACCGCAGTTCGGGTCCTGCTCGAAGCCGGCCTGCACCGGGCCGATGCGGCGGGCGCCGCGGGGGCCGGTCTGGCGGGAGGCCACGCTGCGCCCTTCGGCCGGTTGGCCGGGGGCCGAGGTCTCGAAACCGGTCGAGGCACTGGCGGACGTCTCGGCGACGTAGGCGGCGATCTCCTCCTCGCGGGCGATCTTCTCGCTCAGCGCCTTCAGCTCGGTCTTGTTCGCATCGAGGGAGGCCTGCTCCTCCGCGGTGGGTTCCCGCTCGCCGTCCTTCATGGCGGCGTCGAGGATCGTTTCGGACTGCTTCACCAGGGCGTTGCGACGGTCCTGGTACTTGGCGATGCGCCAGTTCTTGGCCATGGGAGGCTCCACGCGGGAAGAAGGGTCGGGGGAATCAGGTTGCTGGAAGCAAGCGCTTTGAAACCTGTCCGGCCGCCGTGGCGTGTCGGATCGGGCTCAGAGTGAGCCGCTGACTGGAAGCGGCCGGCCCGCCGTGGCGTGACCGGTCCGCGTCCGAATAAAGAGAGTGTAGGTCGGAAATCAGGCGTCAGGCGTCAGGTGTCAGGTGCCGGAGGCGGAAAAATCCCGAAAAATCCCGCAGGCCGCCGGCATAAACGATTCCAGCGCCCTTTTCGTACCCTGACACCCGGCACCTCACAGGGTCAGCGTGATCCGGTCGCCGGGGCGGTCCTCGGCGGGGGCGATCTCGGGGGGCTCGAAGGCGGCGGAGAAACGGTGGCCGGAGTCCCACCAGGAGCAGACGTAGATGACGCGATAGCCGGAGGCGGACAGGCAGACCTCGCTCACGCGGGCGCGGATCGGGGGGACGCCGCTCCCGGAGAGCTCGACCTCCGTGCCGGGGCGGAGGATGTCGATCGTGACGCGCTGAGGCCTCGGGCGGGGCGCGGGAGCGCAGCGGAACGAAAAACGGTCGGCGGAAATCATGGGCGGGGGCCTGCAGGGTGTGAAGGGTGGGATCAGTCGAGGTGCACCCAGTAGGCCTTTTGGGCCATGCGGTGGGTGCAAAACCGGCAGACGCGGGGCGCGGCGGCGGACATCGGATAGCGGCTCACCAGGTCGCGAATCTCCAGGAAGTTCAGGACCACCTGCTCGAAACCGGCGTCCCAGACGTTGCCCAGGGGGCAGGCGCCGCGGAAGTCCATGCAGCACAGGTGGCCGTTGCCGTAGTGGTCGATGATGAGCTCCGTGAACATCCGCTGGCACCGCTCCTCGGCGTACTGCGAGCGGCAGAGGGCCCGGTCGTCGAGCCCCGGGTGGAGGGCCACGATCCGGGTACCGGGAAGGGCCTGCACCAGCGCTTTGAAATCCTGGGCGTCGTAATCGGTGACCACGATGTCGCGGAAGACGGCCAGGTCCATGAGGTTCGCCGGCCAGATCGTGCCGTTGGTCCAGAGCAGGAAAGTCGCCTCGTGTACGCGGGCCTTGATCCGCGGGATGAGCGTGCGGAGCCGGTCCCAGGAGAGCATGGGCTCGTTGTAGTAGTGCCAGGCGATGCGGCCCTGAAAACCGAGCTCGTGATACGCTTTCTCGCAGCACTCGATGATCAGCTCGTCGGTTAAGGGCCGGCTGGTGTCGAGCGCGCCGTAGCGGTCGGCCAGGGAAACCGGGCAGCGGCCGGCATGCCGCCCGGCCAGGTTGCAACGGTCGGAGATCTCGAACACGAGGAATTGCGTGTGACGCATGGGAAGATGTCGGGTGAGAGGTGTCAGGTGTCGGACCGTCGCACGGCGATCAGGTTGTCCGGGGTGCGAAGCGCCTCGGTGTACCAGGGCGCGAGGAGGTCGGCGACGGCGGCCGGGTTCTCGGCGACGATGACCTCCGTGCCGTACATCGCGGCCAGGGGCATGGCTGAGAGGATCTCCCAGTCCAAACCCTCGGCGTCGATCACCACCAGGTCGAAGTCCGTGCCGAAGCAGGCCAGCAGGTCGGCTACGGAGACGGCGTGCGTCCAATGGGTCCGGTAGCGGGCGCCGCGCCGCTCGGCGAAACCTTGGGCCACTTCGGGTACCAGCGTGCTCGTCTGGCCGTCGCCCGCGGCGCCGACGTCCTGGTAGAACCATCTCAGGCCGCCGCGCGCGGCAACGGCGGCGTTCACCAGATCGAGGTTCGGCGTCCCGTTGCCCCAGAGCGATTTCAACCGGCAAAATGCGCGGGGGTCGGGTTCGACCAGGACGCCTCGCCAATCGGCCTGGATCAGGCCGAACGTCAGCGAGCCGGTGAACCCGTCGAAGGCGCCGATCTCCAGGAAGCGGCCCGCGCGGCCGGCGAAGTGCGATTCAAGCCACTGCCGTTCGATCATTCTAATACCTGACACCTCTCACCTAACACCTTCTGCAATGCCGGCAGGAAGCGGAGGATGCCGCGGTCCTCGACGTGATTCAGGTCGTGGAGGTCCATCCGCCGCATGTCGGGCTGGAAACCGGGCTTGGCGTTGCGGTCGCAGCGCTCGGCCTTGGCGCGGGCCTCGGCCAGCGAGCGGTTGTAGTAGTGGTTCAGGCGAAAGGCGTTCAGGCGGCAAATCGGGGCGTGGAACCGGGGCACCGGATCTTCAAACGAGTCCACCGGCAGGCCGAAGTGATAGACGGCGTTGTGCGAGCCGAAGGGCCCCCAGAAGGCGAGCTGATCGAGACGGGCGATCTGCTTTCCCTGATTGCCGTAGCCGAGCGGTTCTCCCGGGTACCCGCGGCGGGTGTATTCCTCGACCGTGAGCCCCGCCGGCCGCGTCGCGTGGCCGTTGCGCCCGAAGATGAGCCAGGGGACGAACACGCCGACGTGCCGCTCGTAGCGGCCCAGGGCGACGCGGAGGTCGTCGAGGTCCTCGTGGTAAAGGTATTCGTCGACGTCGATGAACGCGCACCAGCGGGCGTCGCCGGCGTGGTTCTGGACGCAGTGGTTGTACGCGCAGACCTGCGGGGTGTCGTTGAAGGTGCAGGCCTGCGGCGAATTGTAGCGGGCGGAGTGCCAGGCCTCGTCGTAGGGGTGGACCGTAATGTCGCCGCGGGAATGCCGCTGGACGATCGCGAGCGTGTCGTCTTCCGACCGGTCGTCGTAGAGGAAGAAGCGCTCGACTCCGACCAGGCGATGGAATTCAATCCACTCGGCCAGGTACGGGGCCTCGTCGCGGACGATCACGCAGATCGCGAGGGCGGCTTTCATGGGAGGCGGGATCGGTCGGATCGGTCGGATC
>DNAU01000042.1 GCA_003491925.1 Chloroflexota bacterium | reverse complement strand
CCCACCTCGCGGGCGAACCCCATCTCGTGGGTGACCACGATCATGGTCATCCCCTCCTCGGCCAGGCTGCGCATGACGTTGAGCACGTCGCCGACCAGCTCCGGGTCGAGCGCCGAGGTCGGCTCGTCGAAGAGCATCAGCTTGGGCTGCATCGCCAGCGCCCGGGCGATGGCCACCCGCTGCTGCTGGCCGCCCGAGAGCTGGCGGGGGTGGGCGTCCAGCCGGTCGCCGAGGCCGACGCGGTCGAGGAGCGCCCGAGCCCGTTCCGACGCCGCCGCGGCCGTCTCTCGCTTGACCCGGACCGGCGCCTCGATGACATTCTCCAGCGCGGTCATGTGGGGGAAGAGGTTGAAGCTCTGGAACACCATGCCGATCTCGGAGCGCTTCTGGCAGACCTCCCGGTCGGACAGCTCGTGGAGCCGGCCACCGCGCTCTCGATAGCCCACCAGCTCACCGTCCACCCACAGTCGCCCCGCGTCGATCTTCTCCAGGTGGTTGATGCAGCGGAGGAAGGTGCTCTTGCCCGAGCCCGAGGGGCCGATGATGCACATAACCTCCCGGGGTGCCACCTCGAGGTCGATGCCGCGGAGCACCTCGTTGCGGCCGAAGCTCTTGTGCACCGCCTCGGCGCGGACCATGGGTGTGGGCATGATCGACAATTCTCACATCCCGGAGTGGGGCCGGCCAGGCTCGAGCCAGGGTTCGACCTCTGCGGCGAACGGAGGCTGCTCGTGGAACTGGAACAGCATGCGCCGGAGCCGCTGGATCGGCGTCGGCGGCAACCCGCGGACCGAGCCCCGGGCAAAGTGGCGCTCGATGTAGTACTGGAAGACGGTGAGCACCGAGGACATCGCCAGGTACCAGATGCTGGCGACGATCGCCAGCTCGATGATGTGGTAGTTGAAGTTGGAGATCTCCTGCTGGGTGAAGAACAGCTCGTGCACGGTGGCGATGTACGCCAGCGACGTCGTCTTGAGCATGGAGATGGTCTCGTTGCCGGTCGGCGGGACGATCACCCGCATCGCCTGGGGCAGGACGATCCGCCGCATCACCAGGGGGCGCCTCATCCCCAGGGCGTGGGCCGCCTCGGTCTGGCCCTGGTCCACCGAGATGATGCCGGCGCGGACGATCTCCGCCATGTAGGCGGCCTCGTTGAGACCGAGACCGAGGATCGCCGCGAGGAGCGGGGTGATGAGCTTGTTGGTGGACTCCGACCACATGATGTGGGTGAACGGGATGCCGACCGACAGGGTGGGCAGGATGGTCGCGATGTTCCACCAGAAGAAGAGCTGGACCAGCACCGGGGTGCCCCGGAAGAACCAGATGTAGAACCAGCTCACCGAGGACATGACCCGGTTGACGGAGAGTCGCATCACCGCCAGGAGGACCCCCAACCCGACGCCGACGATCATGGCGATGGCGGTCAGGTACACCGTCACCACGGCGGCTTGCAGGATCTGGCCGTTGAACAGGTACTGTCCGACAACTGACCAGTGCAGCTGGGGCGCGGTGACGAACGTATCGATGACGCCCGCGAGGACCAGCAGAACCACCACCGCCGCGACCCACCGCCACGGGTGGCGCAGGGGGACGGCCCGGATCGCCGCGGGGCGCTGCCGGGCGGCCCCGGGAGGGACCGCCGGGTCCGCGGTGAGCCCGCTCACACCCCCCTCACCCTAGGCGAGCACATCGTTCCTCCCCGCCCGACCCCGGCTCACGCGCCGGGTGGGGAGCCTGCGCCCTCAGTACGAGGGCACACAGGTCGAGCCGACCGGGTTGTTGTTGTTGACCCCGACGTCCGAGGCGGTGACCCCGCCGTCCGTGACGCCGGCGCTGCTCAGGATCTTCGAGTAGTAGCCGTTGTTGATCAGGTAGGTGATGGCGTCCTCGATCGCCTTGTCGAAGCCCAGTTTGTGGGCGACGGCCACCCCGTACGGATAGATGCTGCAGGGCTCGCCACTGATCCGCAGCTTGCCGGGCTCCAGTTTGACCTGGTAGTCGGCGACCGGCTGATCCGCCCAGCCGAAGTCGGCCCGCCCGCTGAGCAGAGCGGCGTTGGCCTCGGTCTGGGTGGTGAAGCTCTCCACGTTGATGTCCTGAAGTCCCGCCGCGGTGCAGTGGTCGGTGTCCCCCTTGATCGCGCCGCCACCGGGGTTCTGACCCATGTAGCCGTAGGCGTCCGACTCCTCGACGGTCCCCGACTCCACCGCCACCGAGTGGCCGCACATCTGGGACGCCGCCGTGATCGTCGGCCCTCCCACTCTGGCCAGCCAGGACTCGCCGGCCTGGTAGTAGGTGATGAAGTCGATCCCGGATGCCTCACGGCTGGCCGTGGGCGTGAAGCTGGAGAAGCTCATCACGTACTTGGGGTTCTTCTCCAGCAGCGCGGGGATGATGTCGTCGAAGGTGACGTTGGCGATGGTGCACGAGACCCCGAGCACGGAGCAGACGTCCTGGGCCAGCTCGAGGTCCCACCCGACCACCTGTCCACTTCCGTTCACATACTCGTTCGGCGCGTACGACGCGTCGCTCGCGATCTGGAACGGCTCCAGCGTCTTGACCGCGGCCGGGATCTCGGCGGCGATGCTCGACTGGGAAGCCGGCTGGGGGCTGGTCAGGATCGGGCTGGTGCTCCCACAGGCGCTCAGCGCGAGCAGGGGCAGGGCCAGCACGGCGAAGGCGGCCCGCCGAGCGCGGGCAAGGGTGGCGGGTCGGAGAGTGTCGTGCATTTGAACGGGAATTGTGCGCCCGCACCGGGTGAGGAGTCCATGTGCTTTGTGCACAAGGAACAAAGACCCCTACTCCGCCCGGGACGAGACCTTCGCGAGGGCCTCTGCGGCCACCTGGAGGGCCGGCCGGTCCACGCTGAAGCAGATCCGGAAGCGCTCCGGGATCCCGAAGGCCACCCCGGGAACCACCACCGCACGCTGCTCCGCCAGTGCCGCGGTGAAGGCCATGGTGTCCGCCCAGGGGCTGCGCACCCAGAGGTAGAGGCCACCCTGGCACTCGGTCGCCTCCAGCCCGGCCGCCGCCACCGCCGCCCCGATCAGGTCGCGGCGCTCCCGGTAGGGGGTGGCGTCCGCCTCCCAGCTGGGCAGCTCCAGGAGCGCGAGCTGGGCTGTCGCCGGGGCGTTGACGTAGCCGAGGGCGCGCTGGGAGAGGGCCATCCCGGCCTCGCTCTCGGCGCCGGTCAGCGAGGGGTGGAGGGCCAGGTAGCCGATCCGCTCGCCGGCCACCCCCAGGTCCTTGGAGAAGGAGCGGCAGAGCACCGTGTGCTCGTGGTGGTGGAAGGGCTCGGCCCGGCGGTGGGGCGGGTAGATCAGCCGCCGGTACACCTCGTCGACGATGAGCAGCACCCGGCGACCGGTGGTGCGGCGGTGGGAGTCGAGCAGGGCCCCGAGCTCCCGCAGCTCGGCCTCGGTGGTGACGTGCCCGCTCGGGTTGCAGGGGGTGTTGAGGATGAGGGCCCCGGTGCCGGCGTTCAGCGCTGCCGCTACCGCCTCCAGGTCGAGCCCGCCGTCCTCGGCGGCGCGGACCACCCGGAGCCGGTGGCCGCAGACCTCGCTGTAGAGCCGGAACTCGGAGAAGTAGGGGGCGATCACCACCACCTCGCTGCCGCCCTCGACAAAGGTCCGGAGCGCCATCGAGATGGCTCCCGCGGCCCCCACCGTCACCGCCACCGACTGCGCGGTCACCCCGGCCACGTCGACGTCCTCGACGATCCGCTCGCGCAGCTCGGGGTAGCCGAGGTTGGGCATGTACCCGAACCGCCGCGGCCGGACCGCCGCGGCAGCCCTCTTGAAGGCCTGGCGCACCGCCTCCGGTGCCTCCAGGGGCTGGCCCAGGGAGAGGTCGGCCACCGCGTCGGCGCCGTATCGCTCCCGCAGCCGCTGGGCGGTCGCCGCCCCGGCGCGGACCCAGCCGCCGGCCTCGATCTCTCCGCGCACCCAGGCGGTGACGGCGCTGTCGCCGATGGGCGTGGCACCCAGCCCCCCGGCCTCACCGCGACCGCCGCTCGTCGACGGGCTCACCGCCGTGACCCCGACCCCTGCGCGCCCCCGTCATGCCAGGAGAAGGGGTAGGTGGTGTCCACCACCTGGCGGGCGACCTGGGTGCGGTGGAGGGGATGGGAGGTCTCGATCATCACCACCAGCTCGTCGGTCGTGGCCGGGCGATCCTCCGATCTCGGTGCCGCCCCCGGCTGCGGTCCGTGGGCCAGCCCGCCGACATGGTGGGTGAAGGAGCCCGGCTGGACACCCGGTCCGCCCCCGTCCTTCCCCTCCACGCGGTAGCGGACCGAGTCCCGGTCGACGTTCGAATGGTGGTAGGGGAGCGACGCCGCCTCCGGGTCCCAGGCGAGCTGGCGGGGCACCAGCGAGCAGATCACACAGCCCGCGGCCTGGAAGGTCTGGTGGGTCGCGGCGGGCAGCTGGAACCGTCCGGTCCTTGCCTCGAAATCGTGGATGTTGAAGGCGACCGGATAGACGGTGCCATCCCACCCCACCACGTCGAAGGGGTGGTGGTCGAGCGAGTAGCAGGACATGTGGCCGTCTCGCTTGAGCCAGAGCTGCGAGGTGCCCTCGCCCTGCTCCAGCGTCTCGGGCCCGCGGAAGTCGCGCTCGCTGTACGGGGCGAGCTCGGTGAGCTGACCGTTGGGGGCGCGGTAGTGGTCCGGGCTGTCGACGGCCCCGGCGACCTCCATCACCACCACCCGGGTCTCCTCGAGGTGGTCGAATTCGACGCGGTATACCGTCCCCCGCGGGATCACCAGGTAGTCGTGGTGGTCGAAGCGGAGGCGCCCGAACTGGGTGTGCAGCGTCCCCGACCCGCTGTGGACGAAGAGCACGTCGTCGGCCGAGCCGTCGACCAGGAAGGCGCTCTGCTGCCGCTGCGGGACCAGCAGGCCGATCCGGATCTCGCCGTTGACCAGCAGCCACTGCCGGCCGGTGATCGCGTCGCCGTGGGTCGGCAGCCGGAAACCCTGGAGGAGGGCGTGCTCGTGGACCTTCTCGTTCTCCATCGAGGTGTCGTCGGCGTCGCCTTCGACGACGTCCTGGACAGCCTCCGGCATGTGCCGGTGATAGAGGAGAGAGGACGGACCGGTGTCACCCCCGCGGCTGAAGAGCTCCTCGTGGAGCGGCGCTCCCTCGACCTCGAAGCGCAGGTGACGCTTCCGGGGCACCTCGCCGAGTCGCATGTACGGGCGCACCGCGCAAGGCTAACAGGAGCGGTGGAGCGGGGTGTGGCGGTTGGGGCGCCAGGGGATTGGCCCACCGGGGCGCCGCCGGATGTAGGGTGGAGTGCGATGGCGGCGATGCCGGGCCGGCGGCGTGGACGTGACCGACCCGGGGGGAGCTCGACGCCGTAGAGGAGGCAGGTGGCCATGACCCGGATGACCGCTCCGAGGGCAGGTGCGAGGCTCGTCCTCTGCGCCGTGGCGGCGCTGGCGGTGGCCTGCGGCGGCGCGTCCAGCACCCGGAGCCCGCATGGCGGCGCGACCCCGACGCCCTGCTCCGCCTCCGAGTCGTCCGGCTGTGCGAGCGCCCCGGCCGCCATCCCGTCGGCCTCCGTGACGAGCTCCGCCACGAGCTCCGCGACCGTCTCCCCGGCCACCCCGACATGGACGCCGATCGCCGGCTTCGCGGCCGCGTCGGTGACATTCGTCTCCTCCGATGACGGCTGGGCGCTGGGCACCGTGGGCGGCGCCCTCGCCGTCGCCCGCACCCAGGACGGCGGGAGCACCTGGACCAGCGTGACCCCGCCGCCGACCCACTTCTCCGGGCAGGGGGTCGAGGCCTCGAGCGGGGTGTCGGGCATCCGCTTCGCGAACACCGAGGACGGCTGGGTCTTCGGCCCCGAGCTGTGGGCGACCCAGGACGGAGGCAGCACCTGGACCGAGATCAGCCTCCCGGGGGTGGCGGCCGGCAGCCCGGTGTGGAGCCTGGAGACCTCCGGCGGGATCGTCGCCGCCGCGGTCCAGGCCACCGGGACCGCCAGCCTCGACATCGAGACCAGTCCGGCCGGCTCCAGCGCGTGGTCGCTCTCGCCGGCGTCCGTCGAGGTCGGGGCGGGCCCGATCCCCAGCCCTCAGCTCGTGCTCCAGGGCTCGGCCGGGTGGCTGCTCGAGAACGACCGGACGGTGGTGGGAGGCGCCCGCCTGCAGAGCGGGAGCTGGAGCTCGTGGACGCCCGCCTGCAGCACGGCGGGCGGTGCCGCGGCGCTCGCCGCCTCCAGCTCCCAGGACCTCCTGGCCGTCTGCGACGTCGGGGCGTACACCGGACCCAGCCCCGCGGAGGACGCCTTCGTCTCCACCAACGGGGGTGCCGGCTTCACCGGGCTGCCGGCGTCACTTCCCTCGGGCTGTCAGGGCAGCGCGACCCTGGCCAGCGCCAGCTCCTCGCTGGCGGCCGCCGGGTGCGGCGCGGAGATCGTGGCGACCTTCAACGGAGGTGGGAGCTGGGCGCCCGTGTACAGCGGCGCCACCGGGACCAGCATCGTCTACGTTGGCTTCACCACGACCACCCAGGGGGTGGCGATCGCGACCGCCACAGGCACCGCGTCGGGGACCCTGCTGATGACCCGGAACGGCGGTGAGAGCTGGGCGGCGGTCACCATCTGAGCCCGCCCCCTGCCCGGAGCCGTCGGGCCGTCACCGTCTGAGGCCTCGCGCCGACCCGGCCCGGGGAACGGCCGAAGCCGCCGGCCTCCCGGAGCCCGGCAGCCGGCGGAGGCCCTCAGACCGCCCCGACCAGGAGGGCGGCGCCGATCGCGCCGCCGAGGTCACCCAGCGCCGCCACCTGGACCTCGGGAGCTCGCTGGGGGAGGAAGAGGTGGGGCTGCATCGCCGCCGCGATCTGGTCCGCGTAGGGCTGGCCGAGCCGGATCCCCAGGCCGCCCTCGATGATCACGGCGCCGACGTCCAGCAGGTTGATCGCCGACGCGATGCCGGTGCCGAGCGCGCCGACGGCGCGGTCGATCAGCTCGTGAGCCATGGGGTCATCCTCGTCGAGGGCCCGCGCCCAGACGCCACTGGTCAGCCGGTTGCGCCCGAACTGCTTCATGACCCGGAAGAGCACCGTCTTCTCACCCCGGTCCGCGCGCTTGCGGGCGGTCAGCTCCATCGCGGCCCGTCCCGCATATGCCTCCAGGCAGCCGCGCCGGCCGCAGGTGCAGGGGGCGCCCTCCCGGACCACGACCGTGTGCCCGATCTCGCCGGCGGCGCCCCGCCCCAGCCAGAGACGGCCGTCGAGCACCAGGCTGCCACCGACTCCGGTCCCCCAGGCCACCCCGATGAAGGAGGGCCGGCCGCGTCCGGCGCCGAGCCGCATCTCCGCGCGGTTGGCCACCTGGACGTCGTTGCCGAGGCGTACCGGGCAGCCGACCAGGCGGCCGAGCCGCTCGGCGAGCGGGAAGCTGCCGTCCCAATCGGGGAGGTTGCCGGCCTGGGAGACTGTCCCGGCCTGCGCGTCGACGCTCCCGGGAGAGCCGACGCCGACCCCGGCGAGAGCCCGCGGGGCCACCCCGGCCGCGGTCGCCGCGTCCCCGAGGGTTCCGGCGAGCGCCGCCGTCACCGCCTCCGGGCCGCCCTCGGCGGGGGTGGGCCGGCGGGCCTCGCCGAGGATCCGGTGAGTGCGCGAGATGATGACCGCCTGGATCTTCGTGCCGCCGAGGTCGATTCCGCCTCGCAGGCCACGAGGGTCGCGCGCCGGGCCCGTCGCCATCCTCACTCCCGCAGGGGCGCCAACGTGAAATGTCGCCTCCCTACCATACTGTTCTGAGCCCGAGGAGCGGCGGGGGGACATGCAATCGGCGGATGCCGGGAAGGAGATCACGATGCAGTTGGGGATGGTCGGTCTGGGGCGCATGGGCGCCAACCTCGTCCGCCGTCTGATGCGCGATGGGCACGACTGCGTCGTCTACGACATCAGCGCGCAGGCGGTCGCCGGGCTGAGGTCCGAGGGCGCCGTGGCCAGCGGCTCGCTCGACGAGTTCGTGGCCGCGCTGACCCCGCCGCGGGCCGCGTGGGTGATGGTGCCCGCCGCGCTCACCGGCGACACCGTCGACGCGCTCGCTGACCGGATGGCCGAGGGGGACGTCATCATCGACGGCGGCAACAGCTACTACCGCGACGACATCGAGCGGGCCGGCCGGCTGTCCGCCCAGGGCATCCACTACGTCGACATCGGCACGAGTGGTGGCGTCCATGGGCTGGAGCGGGGATTCTGCCTCATGATCGGCGGTGAGGCGCCGGTCGTGGAACGGCTCGATCCGCTCTTCCGCAGCATCGCCCCCGGGGTCGACGCCGCCTCCCGCACCCCCGGCCGCCAGGGCGCGCCCGCTCCAGCCGAGCGGGGGTACCTCCACTGCGGTCCCCACGGGGCGGGACATTTTGTCAAGATGGTCCATAACGGGATCGAGTACGGGGTGATGGCCGCCTACGCCGAGGGGCTCAACATCCTGCACCAGGCCAACGCGGGCACCAGGGTCGAGGCGGCGAGCGCGGAGAGCACCCCGCTCCGCGATCCCCAGGACTACCAGTACGACCTCCCTCTCCCGGAGGTCGCCGAGGTCTGGCGCCGGGGCAGTGTGATCGCCTCCTGGCTGCTCGACCTCACCGCCGGGGCGCTGCTCAGGTCCCCCGACCTCTCCGACCTCGCCGGTCGGGTCTCGGACTCCGGGGAGGGCCGCTGGACGGTGCTCGCGGCCGTCGACGAGGGGGTGCCCGCGCATGTGCTGACCGCCGCCCTTTACGAGCGCTTCAGCTCCCGGGGGGAGGCGGACTTCGCCGACCGGCTGCTCTCGGCGATGCGCCGCGAGTTCGGGGGCCACGCCGAGCTTCCCGCCGGAGGGTAACCCGGGGCGGTCGCCGCCGGCCGCCGCCGATCGCCCGTGGTGACGTCTCCGCACGTGTGCGGTGACGATCGCTGCCTGTGGCGGCGACCTGGTAACGGGATTGGTGCGGTTCGCCAACGCGCCAATCATTCCAAACCGCGCACGTATGCTGTCGGCATGTGGCGTCGCAGCGTTCGAATGGCCACGGTTGCTGGTCAGGTGGCGGGCCGCCCGGCCGTTTGAGGGGTCGATCGCACCATGAGGGGGAGATCCGTGACGGAAGGCGCATCTCGGAGAGGTCGCCGGCGGCGGCGACTGGGGTCCTTGGGCGTCATCGTCCTGCTCTCGCTGATGGGGTGGAGCACCTTCGGCGCCCTCCGCGCGGATGCGTCGACGGTCTTCGTCAGTGAGACCTTCACAGGCTCCACCACCTCATTGAGCCACTGGACGGTACCGGCGGCCCCATCGGGGCACACCAACATCGCCTGCCTGACCGCCTCCGGGGCAACCGCCGGAACGCCCATCCCCGGCTGCCAGAGCCCCGCTCTCGACGCCTCGGGGAGCGGGGCGCTGCGGTTCACCAGCACCGTGGGAGGTGAGGAAGGGGGTGTCGCCTACGGCCTCAGCATCCCCACCACCCAGGGCATCGACGCGACCTTCGACAGCTACCAGTACGGAAGCAGCAGCAAAGCCGACGGCATCGCATTCTTCCTCGCCGCCGTCAACCCGGCGGACCCGGCGCCGGTGGCCGCGATCGGAGAGCCCGGGGGCGATCTGGGTTACGCGGGTAACTCGGGCAATGGCAACGGCATGGTCGACGGCTATCTGGGCCTGGGCCTCGACGTCTTCGGCAACTACAGCAATTCCAGCTTCGACGGCTCGGGGTGCAGCCTGCCGAGCTGGCCGGGCTGGTCGGGCGGTGCCGTCGCGGACCAGGTCACCGTCCGCGGTCCGGGCAACGGCACCACCGGCTACTGCCTGCTCAACAGCACGCTCGCCACCGACGACGGCAGCGCCGTCGTCCTCCAGGGCAGCACCTCCGAGACCAACGACGCGGGCAGGGCGTCGGCGCTCGTACCGGTCGAGGTCGTGATCAACCCCGGGAGCACGTCGATCACCACCGCCAGCGGTCTGTCGGTTGCGACCGGCGACTACGAGATCGCCTTCACCCCCATCGGCGGCAGCCGGGAGACCCTCTCGGGGGCGCTGCCCACTGCCATCAACGGGGGGATCCCGAGCGGGCTCTACCCCACCTCGTGGATCGACTCGACGACCGGGTTGCCGTATCAGCTGAACCTTGGGTGGGTGGGCTCTACCGGTAGCGACACGGACATCCACGAGGTCAACAACATCACCGCGCAGTCGATCACGACCACAGAGGTGCCCGTCTTCGACGCCTCCCTCAGCAACAGCCCCAGCAGCGTGCAGCCCGACCAGGACCTGACCTACACCGCGGATGTCAGCGTCGCCTCGACCGGCAATGCCGAGTCGGACCAGATCACGGTCACCGACATCTTCCCGAGTGGCGAGACGCCACTTTCCTCCGGTCTGGGCGGAACCGACTGGAGCTGCGGGATCGCGGGGCAGACGGTGACGTGCACGTATGCCCTCGCGGGCTATCCGGCGGGCACCGTCCTCAACCCGCTGAGCCTCCCAGTCGAGGTGACCGCGGCGGGGGGAACCGACCTCACGGACAGCGTGCTGGTCGGTTCTGACGACGCGGCCTCGGACTCGGTCAGCGACACGATCACGGTCGAGCCGCCGCCGGGCGCAGCCGTGACCACCACGGCGCTCTCCACCTCGGCAAACCCGACCACCACCGGCGCCACCACCAGCCTCACCGCGACGGTCAGCACCGCCTCGGGCACACCGACGGGGACCGTCGACTTCGAAGACGGTGGCACCACGATCAACGGCTGCGCCGCGGTCGCGCTCTCCTCCCGGGTGGCCACCTGCGTCACCAGCTTCCTGGCCTCGGGCGGCACCCCGGTGCCGCTCACGGCGGCCTATTCGGGCAGTAGCAGCTACCAGACCAGCACCGGCAGTCTGAGCCAGCAGGTCAACGGAGCCACGCCCGCGATCTCCTTGACCGACTCGCCGAGTACCCTGACCTCGGGAGAGAGCACGACCCTGGCCGCCACGGTCAGCACGGCTCTGACCGGCGTCCCCCCGCCCACGGGCACCGTGGAGTTCGAGAGCGAGCCCGGCGGCGGCGGTTACGCCGTGATCAGCGGCTGCAGCGCGGTGGCGATCAACGGGAGCGGCGTGGCCACCTGTGCCACCAGCCTCCTGGCGAGCGGCTCGGTCTACCACCTGGAGGCGGTGTACTCGGGAGACGGCAACTACGTTGCCGTGACCAGCTCCGCCCTGGCCCAGGCGGTCACCAAGGCAAATCAGGCCATCACCTTCACCAGCGCCTACCCCTCGCCGGCCTACTACGGCAATACCTACACGGTGACCGCGACCGGGGGCGGGTCGACGAGTCCCGTCGTGTTCACCGGCGCCTCCACGGCGGTGTGCACCGTGACCGGCTCGCTGGTCAGCTTCGTCGGGGTGGGGAACTGCATCGTCGACGCCAACCAGGCGGCGGACGCCAACTACAACGCGGCCCCCGAGGTGGATCAATCATTCACCGTCAGCGCGGAGCCGACCTCCTTCACGGCGTCGGCCAGCCCGACCGCTCTCGCCCATGGCAACCAGACCACGCTCTCGGCGTCGGGGCTCGTCTCCGGCGCCACCGGCGCCGTCACCTTCGCGACCGGTGGGACCACGTGGTGCATCGCGACCGTCAGCTCGGGCGCCGCCTCATGCACGACGATCACCGCGCCGGCGGTGGGCACTCACGGTGTGACCGCCACCTATGGGGGCGACACCGACCACGCGGGTTCCACGGCCGGCACCAGCTTCATCGTGACCGCCGTCCCGGTCCTCGGCGTCTCGAGCTCGGGAACCCCGCCGGGGGCCTCCCAGGGGAGCAGCTACGGCCTCACCCTGCGTGGAGCGATCGAGTCGTCGGGTGGCCCCGCCTACGACGACCCCACCCTCACCGCCACCCTGCCGGCCGGCGAGACGTTCGACGCCGTACCCACCGCCACCGGCTGGAGCTGCGCGCTCAGCGGCTCGAGCACGGTGCTCACCTGCACCAGCACCGGGGCGCCCATCAGCGCCGGCACGTCGCTCGCCAGCGTGCCCGCCACCGTCGAGATCTCGGCCTTCGCCTCGGGTGCGCTGCAGACCGGGGTCTCGCTCGCCGACCCCGCCGACCAGGCGACGGCGGTGAGCACGACGGCCGCCGTGGACGTGACCGCGCCTCCGGTGCTGGAGCTCTCCACGTCGGACACGCCCTCTGCCGCTGCCGCCGGGACCAGTTACAACCTGACCCTGATCCCGTCGCTGGCGGCCTCGCCAGTGGGCCCGGCGTACAACGACCCCA
>DNAU01000149.1 GCA_003491925.1 Chloroflexota bacterium | reverse complement strand
CCACCGCGTACGCGGTGGCGTAGGGCGAATGGGTGTGCAGCACGCAGCCAACGTCGGGATGGTCGGCGTACATGGCCGTGTGCATGGCGACCACGGCACCCTGGATGGGTGGCAACTCGCCCTCGAGCAGGGTGCCGTCCAGACCGACCCGCACTACAGCGGATGGAGCGTGGCCCCGGAGCGACGGGCCACCGGTGAAGTACATCTCGCTGGCTCCGGGGACACGGAGACTTACATTCCCGTGCCCGTTCGCGGAGATGGCTCCGCTGGCGACGACCCGCTGTGCGACATCGATGACTTGGTCGACCAGGTCCTTGTCCATGGCATCTCCCTCCCGCCCGGTGACGGCACTACGGACAATGGTAGGTCACCGCCCGGTTTGAGCCGCCAGGCGGTGCTCGCTCAGCTGACGAGCGTGGGGGAAGACCACGGGAAAGGGGGGACGCCAGGTGTTGGCGAATGTCATCCGAAGCGCCCGGCTCCCGCGGAAACTGTCACGGAAGTGGGTGATTGGGGCGTTCCGCCCAGATGAGGGCACGCTGGGCTGGCCCAGAGTGATCTCGCCTGATCAGGGGATGGACGCCGCCGTGAATAGGGCCGTCCGGCCGGCGTCGCCGGCTGAGGCCCTGACGGACGACCGCGGGAACCTGAGCCGGCGGGGAAGCACCGGCGTGCTCGCGACTAGAGCGTCGCCCCGGTGCCCAGCGTCAGCGACCCGGTGTGCTGCTGGCCGGAGCTGTCGACCCAGCTGATCTGCACGGTGTCGCCCGGGTGCAGCGACTTCAGCGCCGTGGAGATGTCCCCGGTCGACGTGATGGTGGCACCGTTGAAGGAGGTGATGACGTCACCGCGGACGATCCCCGCGCTCGCAGCCGGCGAGTTGGCAGGCACGCTGTCGACGTACGCCCCGGAGGCGGTGGGGGAGTTTGGGACGCCGCTGGCATCCTCGACGTCGACGCCGATGAACGGACCACCGCTGCCGATGTGGATGTTCCCGCCGGAGTCCCCGGCTTCGATCTTTGCCGCGATCGCGAGCGCGGTGTCGATGGGGATGGCGAACCCCGTGGTGCCGCTCGTCTCGGTGCCGAAACCGTCGCCGTTCGCTGAGCCCGCGGTGTCGACGCCGATGACCTTGCCGGCGGCGTTGACGAGCGGGCCGCCGGAGTCGCCCGAGACGATGTCGGCGTTCATCTCGATCATCCCGGTCAGGTTCTCCGAGGTGTCACCGTCGCTCGCGGTGATGGGCTGGTCGAGGCCGGTGACCGTCCCCGTGACCACCGCGGGGGTGCCGCCCCTGCCGTAGGCGTTGCCGATGGCGACGACGGTCTCACCGACCGTCACGTCATCGGAGTTGCCGAGCGGCGCGACCTTGAGGCTGAGCCCGGAGGTGTCGTTGATCTTGATCAGGGCGACGTCGTCGGCCGGGTCATAGCCGACGACCGTGGCGGCGAGCTGGGACCCCTGACCGTCGATCTGGACGGTGACGCTCTGGGCGCCGTCGATGACGTGGTTGTTGGTCAGGATCAGGCCCGAGGAGCTGATGATGATCCCCGTTCCCTCGGCGAGGCCCGAGCCTCCCGCCAGTGTGTTGACGACGTCGACGATGGACGGGTCGATGGAGTCGGCGATGGCGGTGGCGTTGACACCACTGCCGCTGCTGTTGCTGTTGCTGGACGACCCGCCGGTGCCGGCGTTCTGGGAGGAGTTGCCGTTCGAGGTCGAGGATGGAGCGCTCGTGCTGGATGACGGCCGCAGGGCGAGGCCGATGCCGGCCCCGGTCACCCCGGCGGCGAGCGCGATCACGATCCCGACCGCGATCGCGATGGGGGCCATCCGCGCCGGCCGGGAGGGCGCGGGCGGATAGTCGGTCGGCAGCGGAGGAGGCGGTGGATAGCCCGGCGGCGCTCCGTAGGGCGCGTAGCTGTGCCAGGGGTCATGCGACCATCCGTACGAGGGGCCGAAGCCGGCCGGGGGCGGGCCCCAGGACTGCGGTTGGCCCCAGCCGGGTGCGCCGCCGGCGTTCCACTGCTGGTCGCCCCGACCCGAGCCCGCCGCGGCGCCCGGCTCTGCGGGCCGGTCGCTCGCCCCGGAGGGGTCGGGTGGGGGCACTGGAGACTCGGAGCCTGTCTGGTCAGGGTCGAGGGGTGGGGTCGTGTTGTCGTTGATCACGGTGAGCTTCACTGTAACCCCTGTGTCTTTCCAAACGATGACGCGTCGAAACCGGTCGAAAGTGCCTCGTCAGGAGAGTGCGAAGACCGCCTCGATCTCCAGGGCCGCCCCCATCGGCAGCTCGCTGACACCCATGGCGGTGCGGGCGTGACGACCCTCCTCCCCGAAGATCTCGACCAGCTGGTCGGAAGCTCCGTTGAGCACCGCGGGCTGCCGGTCGAACCCCGGAGCGCTGCGTACCAGACCCAGGAGCTTGACGACGCCGGCCAGGCGGTCCACCCCCCCGGCAGCCTCCGCGGCCGTCGCGACCAGGTCGAGCGCGACCTGGCGTGCCAGCTCGCGTGCCGTCTCGACATCGATCTCCGCCCCCACCCGGCCGACGACCACCTCTCCACCCCGCTTGGCCAGGTGGCCGGAGAGGTGGAGGAGTCCGCCGGCGCGCCGCGCGGGCACGTAGCTGCCCAGCGGGACGGTCGCGGCAGGCAGGGTGATCCCCAGCTCGGTGAGGCGCCGGCTGACCGTCACCGTCCGCGCCGCCTCAGGTAGCCGCAGCTCTCGGCGAACCGTGCCGGGTCGAAGGCGAACGCCACCCGGACCGCTCCCGGCAGGGTGACGTTGTTGCGTCCGAGCAGGTCGAGCTGGGACGGGGTCACCAGGGGGTCGCGCATGATCGCCGTCATCAGCCTTGCGACCGGCTTGATGGCGATCACCGGTACGTGAACCTTGAGCCGGGGGAGGGACACCACCTCAGCCCTGATCACATCGATGATCTGCTCGTAGCTCAGGTGGTCGGGACCGCCGATCGAGACCACGCCGTTGCTCGGCCCGCGCTCCAGGGCGAGGGCGATGCAGCGGGCGACGTCCACCGCGGCGATCGGCTGGAAGAGGGTGCGGCCGTCACCGGCGATGGGCAGTGGGAAGAACGGCGGGGTGCGCCGGACCAGCCTGGCGAGCTTGACGAAGAAACCGTCGCCCGGGCCGAAGACGAGGCTGGAACGGATGATGGTGTGGGGGGCACCGCTGATCGCGATCGCCTGCTCCCCGGCCCACTTGCTGGCCAGGTAGGCGAAGCGGGGATCGGGGCTGGCGCCGAGCGCGCTGAGCTGGACCAGGTGGGCCACGCCGGTCTCCGCCGCCGCTTGGGCGACGTTGGCGGTGCCCTGGCGATTGACCGCGTCGAAGGTCTGCCGCCCCTTCTCCACGATCACCGCCACCAGGTTGACCACGGCCTGGCAGCCGGCCAAGGCCTCGGCCAGACCGGTCCCGGTCACCACGTCGGCGCGGGCAAACTGCGCGCCCGCCGCAGCGGAGGCGGCGTGGGAGCGGCTCCCGCGCGCGACCAGGACCAGCTCGTGCCCGTGCTCGGCGAGGTGGGCCGTGAGCTGAGAGCCGACGAATCCGGTGCCGCCCACGATGGCGATGCGCATGGTGGATAAAGGGTAGGCGACCCGGCGGCCGTTTCGGCGCGGCCAGCACCTACCTGGTACAGTCATTGCATGAAATACCTTGCATCTATCGCTATTCCATCACAGCATCTGATGCGTCAACGCCTGACCGTCGCCGCCGCAGCAGCGTCCCTCCTCTCGCTCGCCGTCGCTGCCTGCGGAAGTACCGCCGGTGGCTCGGCGCCGGCCACGAGCGCGCCGGCGCAGACGGCCACGCCCACGGCGGCTGTCACCACCGCGACGCCCACGCCCGCCTCCGGGACGGCGGCGCTCTCGTGTCCCACCGCCGCCGAGGTCGGAGCGGCCCTGGGGCTGACCGTGCCGGCACCCACCACCATCGGAACGAGCGCCTCCGGTGTGTCGTGCAACTACCTGAGCACCTCGGCCCCGGTGCTCGACGTCGAGATCTCCATCGTCCACGACATCCCCACGACGGTCG
>DNAU01000096.1 GCA_003491925.1 Chloroflexota bacterium | reverse complement strand
CGGCAGGCTGCCCCCGGCAACCTCCGCGTGGAAGCGATGGCGGCGCACGCGCACGGTGAGGACCAGCTCGGTGGCGAGGCCGTGCAGCAGGGCCTCGACGGCGTCGACGGCGGCCTCCCGGCGCCAGGTCTCCCAGCCGAGCAGGTCCACCTCATCGCAGAGGAGGATGCCGACCTGCAGGCCGTGGGAGCCGACCAGCCGGTCGCCGTCGACCGTGATGGACAATCCCCGCCCGCCTCCGGCCCCTCGCCCTGGCACGCGAGGCTACCCCGCGCGGCGGCGGAGGATGCTGGGCAGGAGCGGTGGCCGCTGGGTGCGCAGGCGGGCGGCCACCCGGACGTCGACGGTGCCGGCCAGGGCGCGCAGCGCCGCCGCCGTGCGCCCCCGGGGCTCCAGGCCCACCAGCCGGTGCTCCATCTCCGCAAGCTCCAGCGCGGGGTCGTCAGGGATCTCGGCGATCACGACCCCACCCAGGTCGCCCATGGCCTCGGCGATCAGTGGCTCCGCGCGGTGCCGGTTGACCACGTACCGGAGCCGGTGGCGGAGGCCCAGCTGGCGGAGCGCCTGGGTGCTCCGGTAGGCGTCCTGGATGCCACCGGCGGTTGGGGTGAGCACCACGAAGATGTCCTGGGCGCCCTCCAGCGCCCACCTTGTCAGGGCGCTCAGGTCCCCGGCGACGTCCAGGACGATGGTGTCGCAGCCCCGTGCCTCCAGCTCGGCGACGGCGGCGGCCAGACGCCGGACCACGTCGATGCGGTCGGTCGAACCGCTCGGGAGGAGGCACGCCGGCCCGGGCATGACCTGGAGGCCGCTCCCGTGGACGGCGAGCAGCCGTCCCACCGCCGGCCCGACGAGGTTGGCCTCGGTGAGGTCCCAGGCGGTGGGGGCCGGCACCCCGAGCCGGAGCCCGGCGCGCGGGCTGGTCAGGTCGAGATCGACGAGGGCCACCCGGGGCAGGCCGGGGGCTCCGCGGCCGGCGCGGCGCCGCCCCTGGTCCGCGAGCAGGCCGGCCACCTCGACCGCCAGCGTCGTCTTGCCGGTGCCGCCGCCGAGGGAGAAAAAGGTGAGCCGGCGGGCGGTGCGAAGTGCCGTCCCGGGCGCCGGCAGGGGGTCCCGCGGAGCGCCCAACCACGGAGGGCCGCCAGGGCCCCCGGCGGGTGTGGCGGCGAGCCAGGCGGGAGCCTCGATCAGTCCGGAATCGGCGAGGTGGAGGGCGGGGGGACCTGCCGAACGCCTGGCCACGGCCGGCCGGGGATCCACGCCGGCAACGGTCTCGACGCCCCGGTCCCCTCCCGGCCACGACCCCGCGGCTGCCTCGCCGCCCCCGGCCCTGAGCGCCGGCTCGGGCAGGAGCACCAGCGGGAGCCGCGACCAGAGCTCGCACGCTCCGACCTCAGCGGCCGGCGTGGCGGTCCACGCACGCGGCGTCTCCCGGGGGGCGGTGCCGGACCCCGTCACCCCGGCGAGGAGAGCTGTCCGGGCGTCGCTCCGGCAGGGTCTGCCCGATCCGTCGACGATGGTCAGCAGGCCGCGCCGCGGTCTGGTCCAGAAGCGCGCCGCAGCGGGCGCCCAGGAGATCAGCGTTCGTCCCTCGTAGCGGGCCAGCGCCGCGGTCAGCCCGGCCATCGCCGCGGCCACCGCCATCGGGACGGCGGCAAGCCGGGGGAGGGGGGAGCGCAGAGCGAGGTAGGCGAGCACCGCGCCGGTGACGACGACCCCGAGCTGGGCCGGAGTGAGCCCCCAGGCCAGCGGCTCGGGGACGTCGAAACCGTCGGCGAAGTCGATCTCGGCCACGCTCGGTCCTCCTCCCTCGGTCCTCCTCCCCCGCGTCGCCCCACCCTCTCGGAGCGGCGAGGATCAGGCTACCCGCCACCCCCGGACATCACCCGGACATCGCGGAGGCGCTGGGGTGACGCGGGGCGCACCGCGCCGGCCTGCTGGCGCCGGCAGACCGCGAACGCCAGCACCGCGCCGGCGATCAGCGTCCAGGGAGTGAGCAGGCCCAGCGGCACCGCGGCGCCGGTGGCGATGTCGAGGTAGGCCGCCAGGCTGATCGCCACCCAGATGGCGATCACGGCGGTGGTCAGGGAGCCGGACTCCGCCCCGCGCGCCGCCAGCGCGGTCAGCGACCAGGCTGCCGCCGGGACCAGCAGGGCGAGATCGTCCCAGTAGGCGTGGGGCGACGCGAGCAGGGAGAGCACGGCGGCTCCCGCCAGGGCCGCCTCCAGCCGCGCCGGGTGACCGCGGACCATGGACCCCAGCACCGCCGCGACGGCGACCGCGGCCAGCTCGGCCACCCCCGCCAGGAGGTGCGCGGCGGTGCCGTTGCCGGCGATCGCGCCCCCGATGCCGACCAGGCTCACCATGTTGGCGAGCTGCCAGCGGGTCGTCGAGTGGATCGCGGCGCCGACGAACCCGCCGACCCCGCCGGGGCCCGCCACCAGGAGCGAGAGGGCGACTGCGGCGACCAGCCCGGCCACGGCTCCGCCGATCAGGCGCCGGTCGCGCCATCCCAGCACGAACGCGGCCAGCCCCAGCGCCAGGTGGGGCTTGGCGATCAGCGAGCTCACCGCCAGGACCGCGCCGGCGGTCGCCGGTCTGCCACGCCGCAGGCTCCAGTAGGCGACCGCGAGGCCGAGGGCGGAGACGCCGTCCCACTGCCCGAGCAGGAGGGTCGCCCACGTTCCCAGGCAGGCGAGGGCGGCCAGGCCGATCGCCGCCACCGTGAGCCGGGGAAGCCCGCGCCATGCGTGCGACCCGCGGATCGCCACCCTCACCGAGATCACCAGCAGGGCGAGTTGGAGGATCGACCAGAGCCGGTAGGCACCCTGGAGGCTGAGCACGCTGACTGGGAGCGCCAGCGCGGCCGCCAGCGGCGGGTTGACGAAGGGAAGGTTCCCCTCCCGGTCCGGGGCGATCAGGCTGGCATGGAGCGGTGCCTGGAGGGTCTCGTCGTACATCGAGGCTCCGTGCCCCTCCCGGAGCAGGGTCGCGCCGACGTAGGTGGAGGTGAAGTCGCTTCGCCCGATCTCGAAGGCGCTGACCCCCAGCCAGAGGATGAGGTAGGCCACCACGATGGCCGCGCACGCGGCACCGGCCAGTAGGGTCCGACCTCGCATCGATGTCACCGTGACCCCAACCTTACGAAGGGCCGGGAGGCTGCGCCCACCGGCGTTGCCAGAGCGCGACACGGCGAGATCGGCCCGTCGGCACCGGACCCGCTGTCCGACGGCCCTGCCGCACCGTCACAACGTTCCCGACGCGATGTCACAATCCTGTCAACTCGGCGTCGTCGCTCGATCACCGGCATGGCGCAGGCCGCTGGTAGCGTCAGGCGCGTGACCCAGGCCCCTCTCACTCTCAGCGCGGCCGCCGCGCGGCGGCGCGGCCTCTCGATCCACGAGCGACGGCTGCTGCTGATGGGCTTCGACGCCATCGCGGTCTCGCTGGCCTTCATCCTCGCCTTCAACCTGCGGACGTCGGAGGTCCGCCACGCCGGGTTCTACGTCCCGCGGCTCGGCACGGTGATCGCGCTCGGGCTGTGGGTGATCTCGGCGACCATCGTCGACGCCTGGAACGTCCGGGCGGCCGTCTCCATGCGTCAGACCGTCCCCCGCGTCTCCACGGCGCTCGGCCTGTCGCTGATCGGCCTTCTCGTCGTCTTCCTGGTCGTCCCCTATCAGATAACCCGGCCCACGATGATCCTGTGGGCCCCCCTGGCCTGGATCCTGGTGATGGGCGACCGCCTCCTGTACGGGCGGCTGGTCGCGGTCTCCTCTCCGCCGGCCCAGATCGCACTGGTCGCCGATCGCGACGCCCTGGCCCGCGTGTGGCCGGAGGTGAAGGACCACATCGCCGGTGTCTACCACGTGGCCGCGGTGGTCGACCCCCGCCGCGGGGATTGCACCCAGAAGCTCTGCGAGGTGGTGCAGGAGCGCAACGTCGGGGAGGTCGTCCTGGGTCTGCGTGACGACATCGACCGCGACCTCTTCCGCGGCCTGCTCGCCTGCCACGACGCCGGCGTCAGGGTGAGGTCGCTGGCCGACCTCTACGAGGAGCTGACCGGGCGCCTGCTCCTCGACCAGCTCGGCCACACCTGGCTCCTCGGGCTGCCGATGCGGGGCCAGACCTCGCACCTCTACGCCGCCCTCAAGCGGGCTCTGGACGTGATCGTCGCGATCCCCGCCCTGATCCTCCTCGGGGTGATCATCGTGCCCCTGTCCGCCGTCATCAAGCTGGACGGCGGGCCGGTGCTCCACCGCCAGGCCCGGGTGGGCAAGCACGGCCAGCCCTTCACGGTGGTGAAGCTGCGCACGATGCGCGAGCGCCCCGGTGAGCCGACCACGTGGACCGAGGCGGGTGACCGGAGGGTGACCCTGGTCGGACGCGTCATCAGGAGGCTCCATCTCGACGAGCTGCCCCAGGCATGGACGGTCCTCCGCGGTCAGATGTCATTGATAGGACCGCGCCCGGAGCAGCCCCAGTACGTCGACCGCCTGCGCTCGGAGATCGATTTCTACAACACCCGTCTCACGGTTCGTCCCGGTCTGACCGGATGGGCTCAGGTGAACTGCGGCTACGGGAGCAGCGTCGACGACGCGCGGGTCAAGCTGAGCTACGACCTCTACTACGTCAAGCACCAGTCGGTCAGCCTCGACCTGATCATCCTGGCCCGGACGGTCATGTCCGTCCTCTCCCTGAGCGGCCGGTAATGGGAGTTGAGCCAGAAAGCATCCCACCGGGGTGATGCGCATGGCAGCTCCTGCTGGCCACACGGCGGAAGATACTTCCGCCAATGGGGTGGCCGCGGGCCTCGAGCCGCTGACGGTCATCTACGTTGCCTACGGCATCAGCGCCCTCGACACGGCCTGGACACAACCGGACGACGCCGTTGTGGTGGTCCACAACGATGATGCCCTGGACTCCAGGTCCGTTGCGCATCCCCGGGTGCGTCACCTGAGGCCGACGAGGAACATCGGCTTCGGGGCGGCGGTTAACCTCGCGCTGGAGTCGGTGAAGACTCCTCGCCTAATCCTGTGCAATCCAGACACGCTTCTGAGTCCCGTTCACCGCGTCGCCCTGGCCTCAGAGCGGCCAGATCACCTGATCACCATCCCATTGAACGATGAACGAGGCGAGGCGACATGGGTGGTGCAGCCGTACCCCAGTCGCACCGCGGCACTGGCCATGGGGTACCGTCTGGGCCGGCACCTGAAGCGGACGGGTGGGTTGCGCGCGCTGGGGTCGCTTCTGACGAGCTCGAGGCGGGCGCGGCCGGGCGCGCTCTTGGGGATTGGGGAGGGCGATTGGCCGCTGCGGACGCACTGGGCTTCCGCTGCGGTCGTGTCGATTGACGCTCAGCGTCTCCGTGATGTCGGAGGGTTCGATCCTGGGTACTTCCTTTACATGGAGGACGTGGACCTGTGCCGGCGCCTGGCCGAGCGCTTCCCCGAGATGCGTGTACGGGTGAGTCCCTGCCCGGCCGGGACGCACGCCGTCGGAGGGAGCACAGGGGAAGCCCTCCGGAATACGGTTGAACTCCACCGGTTGCGATCATTGCGCCGCTACTGCGCATCGAGCCCCGGTTGCGGCTGGAGAGTTGCGGGAGCCCTGACGGCTCCGCGCGAGGGATGGTTGGCGTGGAGGGTCAGCCGGAGGGGTGGCAGTGGCTGACCCGAGAGGCTGCCGCGTCACACTGGTGCACCTGGGCCGCTCGCGCAACTTCGGCGAGCTCCGCAGAGTGGAGGCTTGGTCGCTGCTCCTGCGCGAATGCGGTGCGACCACCACCCTGCTGCCCCTCCTTCGTGGTGGGCGATGGCGACCGGGTGTGCCGGGCCGGGCCGAGATCTCTGCCCTCGTCCGGCGCCACGCCGTGTTGGAGACGCTCGCCTGGGACGTGGCGTCGGCGCGCCGCGCGCTGCGCGCGAGCAGACCGGACGTCGCCGTCTTCGTGACGGCGCGGGCCTGCCACCCGGGGCTGATGGGGATCGCATCGAGAGACGTGCTCGATTTCGTCGACGCTATGAGCCGGTCCTACCTTGACCGCGCCAGGGTGACCCACACTCCGGTGTGGAAGCTGGGCTTCCGACTGCTGGCCTGGAGCCATCGCGGGTTCGAGGATCAGGCCAGGAAGTCGCGCCACGGCCGGGTGGCGGCCGGCCGGCGGGATGCGGACCTCCTCGACGCCACCTGGATTCCCAATGTCATCGAGGCGCCCATCCCGCTGCACGTCGGCGACCCGGATCACGACATGGTCTTCTTCGGGTCCTTGGGGTATCCGCCGAATATCGCCGCGATACGGCGTCTCGCGAGACTCTGGCCCGCGCTCCGGGCGCGGCGTCCCGGCGTGTCTCTGCTGATCGCGGGTGCGACGCCTCCGCGCGAGGTCAGGCGGCTGGTGGCGGCCAATGGCTGGGATCTCGACGAAGACTACGCCGACGTGGGCGCCGTCTGCGCTCGGGCGCGTCTTGCCGCCATTCCGCTGACCCACGTCGCGGGGATCCAGACCAAGGTGCTCGAGGCCGCCGCCGCCGGCCTCGCCCAGGTGATCTCTCCGATGGTCTTGTCAGGTCTGACTCCCGATTTCCCAGCCATGGTGGCGCGGACGGACGGGGACTTCGTCGACTCCGTGACCTACCTGCTCGAGGATGCGGCTGAGCGGCGAAGGATTGCGGACGCCGCTCGAGCTCACGTCATTCGGCGCTACTCGGCATCGGCCTGGGCCGGCCCGGTGCGCGGCCTCGTCGGTAAGCCGGACGGCGTCTTGGAGTCCAAGCCACCCCTCCCAGAACGCCTGCGCGTCAGCGTCATCATCCCCTGCCACAACTACGGCCGATACCTGGCGCAGTCGGTTGAGAGCGTGCTCCGCCAGACCCGTCCTGCCGACGAGATCATCATCATTGACGACGGCAGCAACGACGAGACACCGCAGGTGGTCCAGCGCCTTCGGGCCGCCCACCCCGAGTTGGTGGCGGAGCGCAGGGTGCCGGCCCGAGGGACCGTGGCCACCATGAATGACGGTGTCGGATGGAGCTCCGGTGACGCCATCGTCGAGCTATCTGCGGACGATGTCCTCTCTGACCGGTTTCTCGAGCTCACCGAACGCGCGCTCCTAGCGGATCCCGAGGCTGACTTCGCGTACACCTCGATGCGGTGCTTTGGGGCCAGAGACTGCTGGATCCAGGCGCCGGAGTGGAACCCCCGGGCGCTGTGCCAGGAGAACTACGTGCATGGGACGAGCATGTTCCGCCGCTCACTGCACGAGCGATTGGGGGGGTTCAGAGCCGACTTCAACCGGCTCGGGTACGAGGATTGGGAGTTCTGGTTGCATGCCCTGGAGCGGGGAGGACATGGCCTGCTGGTGAAGGACTGCTGGCTCAACTACCGGCGGCATCCGCAGGGATCGCGCAACACGCGGCCTTCCGGGACGCTGCTGTGGGTGCATCTGAAGCTGTGGTGGCTGCATCGTGGGACCGTGCACCTTTCCGATGTGACCGCTTGGGCGAGCCGCGCCGTGCTGAGGCGGCGGCTGGCAAGGCGGAGGGCGACGTGATAGGCGGCGGCGCTGACGCGGCTGTCCCCGCCAAGCAGGGGTGGCTCTCCGGGGCAACGTTGCTCGGGGGAGGTCGGGCAGTCACGCTTGTGCTGCAGGCCGCCCAACTGGCCCTCGTGGCGCGTTTGTTGAACCCGACGGAATTCGGGACATGGGCGGCCGCCACCGCTCTGGTGCTGGTCGCGTCGGCCCTGGCGGACTGTGGCCTGGGGCCGACGGCCGTCATCTACCTCACCTCTGGTGAGGGGACCCTGGACGATGTGGTGGCCGCAAACACCGTGGCCATGATCTGCGCGGTGATACTGGTCTGCGCCGCATCTCTCGGCTTCGGATCCGCTGTCGCCATCGCCACGCTGTCGCTGACCCCCTGGTTGGTGATCACCCGCCTGCAGGCCCCGTCGGTTGCGGCACTTCAGCAACGACTCCACCTGAAGCGCATCGTGGTGGGCGACCTGGTCGGAACCTCGCTGCAGACGGCACTGCTGGCCGGGTTGCTGGCGGCGGCCGGCAGCAGCGGACAGCTCGCCAGGATGATCTTGGTCGGTGTGTGCCTGGCGCTGGGCGCCGTGGTGGAGCTGAGGATCGTCAACCTCACCAGGCTGGCCCCGACCCCCTCGTCCCTGCGAGACCGTGGATGGGTGCGCCTTCTCCGCTTCTCGGCGTCGCTGGGGGTGGTCAACGGCGCGTCGATGCTTCACTCGAAGGTCGATCAGCTTGCCCTCGCCTTGCTGGTGAGCCGGGCGACGCTGGGCGGCTACGCGGTCGCATATCGTGTGGTCGACGCCTCGTTGACCCTTGCCTCGGTGGCGAGCAGGGCCGGATTCACCGTCTTGGTGCGCCGAGCTGCGGATGAGCGCTCGGAGGTCCGGCGCAGCCTGATCCTGACCTGGGCGGCAGTCGGTGCCCTGGGCACGATTTGCGTGTGGTTCGCCGCCCCCGTCCTCATGCCGCTCCTAGGGGGCTCCGCGTATCCGGCATCGATTGGCCTGTTGCGGCTCCTGGCACCCATCGTGATGATCGCGGCGATCAACAACGCTGCGGCCCAGTCGGTCATCGCAGATCGCAACTCCCACCGGCTGCTGTGGGTCACCCTCGTCGGGCTGACCCTCAACGCGGTGCTTTGCTTCGCCCTGATTCCACGGATCGGTGCCGACGGGGCGGCGATCGCATGCTTGATCACGGAGAGCCTCGGCATGCTCCTCGTGCTGGATCTCGCCATCCGTGCACGTGAACGGCGGGCAGCGTCTGGCCATCCACCGGCAGCCGCTAATTCGCTCGGATCTTCGCCGACCGGTCGTTGATCCGGCCGATCCCTGCGCTCCAAGCCTGACCAGCTCCCAAGGATGGTCCGCCGGACTCGCTCCAGCTCGGTTGCTCCGGGCCAGGCCCAGCTTGGCAGTCGGGCTCACCTCGGCTGCCGGCACTCCATCACCACAATCCAGGCCAGCCTCCGCAACGGCGGAGCCTCCGCGAATATGGCACGGTCCATGGCGTCAAGGGCTGTGAGAGAGGGCCTGAACAGTCGTGTCCGGCGCAATGGTATGGCGCCGAGAGCACACAGACGGAAGAAGCTCAGGGTCACACGTCCAAAGTGGGCGTCTGCTTGGGCCAGGTCCCTCATCACGAGAGGGTGCTCGTCGGGCGTGCGCAGGCCTGGAGTGCGCCGTCGATAAGCGTTGATCAGGGGGTTGTGTCCCAGGGGTTCCAGGAAGAAGGCCGCTCCGTCATCGCGCAGGACTCGGGAAACCTCCGAGAACGCCGGCGCCAGATCCAGATGTTGGAGGATCCCGGAACCGCAAACGTAGTCAAACAGTCGCGGCCCGAAGTCCAGGTTCTCGGCATCCATGACGGTGAACTGCGCCGTCGAGAGGCCCCGTAGTTGCGCGGCCTCACGTGCCTGCCTAACCCCCACGGGTGAGATGTCCACGCCGGTCACGTGGACACCGCGTTCCAAGAGATGGAAGGCCGCAGAGCCCTGTCCGCACCCATACTCAAGAACGCTCGCTGACGAGGGAATCGTGCGCAGTAGCCCCTCGTACCGACGTGAGCTCCGTTCAGTGATGCTGTAGAATCGCTCCGCTGCCTGGCGATCACCCTGCTCGAATGCGTGGTCGTGAAAAGCAGCCTCGCGTTGAGCGCGCTCGCGAGTGGCACTCATTGAAGGCTCGATCGAGCTCTGGCTCGTTAGGCCAGCGCCGAGCGGAGCGCCTGGGCAACGCGTTCCAGCTCCGGGAGGCCCAGATCGGGGTGGATGGGCAGGGAGAGGCAGCGTCGCGAGGCATCAGCTGCGTGTGGGGTGGGAGCGAGCTGGACCAGCGGATGCTCGCGGAATGGCGGGTAGTCCCAGACCAGCCTCGGGTAGTAGACGCCGGATCCGATGCCGAGGGTGCGCAGCGATCGCACCACCTGGTCGCGGTCGGCGTGCGGAGGCAGAAGGACCGTATACTGATGCCAGGCGTGGACGTACCCCTCGGGGGAGTGGGGAGTCTCGAGTTGCTCGATGCCCGTGAGCAGCTGCGTCAGGCGGGAGGCATTCTCGCGGCGGCGCCGGTTGATCTCTGACAGCCGTTCCATCTGAGGGATGGCCAGCGCGGCGGCCACGTCGGTCATCCTCCAGTTGTGACCGACCGCCTCGTACTCATAGCGCTCCCGCATTCCCTGGTTGCGGAGCAGGCGGAGGCGCTCGGCGAGGTTCGGGTCAGAGGTGGTGACCATGCCGCCCTCGCCGAGCGTGACGTTCTTGGTCGCATAGAAGGAGAAACAGCCGAGGCCGTAGCCTCCCGCCGGTCGACCGTTGCGTGCCGCGCCGTGCGCTTGGGCCGCGTCCTCGATGATCAGCAGGCCGTAGCGCCGGGCCGCCGTGTCGATCGCCTCCATGTCGGCCATCAGACCGTAGAGATGGACGGGGAGGATCGCCCGGGTCTGCGGGGTGATCGAGGCCTCGACGGCGGCCGGGTCGATCACGAAATCCCGGGTGATGTCGGCGAAACGGACGCCTGCGCCACGGCGCAAGATCGCGTTCAGCGTGGCCACGAAGGTGAACGGCGTGGTGATCACCTCGTCGCCAGGACCGATGCCCGCCACCTCGAGGGCGGCCTCGAGGGCAACGGTCCCGTTGGACACCGCCACCGCGTACTCGGTTCCTGCCATCGCTGCGGCCAATTCCTCGAGCCGGCCGACCATGGGTCCCTGGGCCAGCTGGCCACTGCGGATCACCGCCAGGACCAGCTGCTCCTCCGCCTCGCCCAAGCGAGGAGCCGAGATGGACACGAACTTGTCGGTCACGCCGTTCTCCCCGGTGCGGGTGCCGCCGAGGCTGCTGCCTGGACCACCCGTTCGGCCAGGCGATGGGCGGGCGGGATGCTGCGCAACTCCGCCACCCGGTCCGCGCGCCCTTCGAGGATGTCGACAAAGTGCTCCAACTGCAGCCCGAGCGGCTCACCGGCATGACGGACGAAGGGGATGTCGATCACGGTCTCGCTGCGGAATCGGGGGCTTCCAGTCATGAGGTACTCGGCGCTCACGTGGCGGTAGACGGTGACGTCCTGCCGGAGCAGGTCGACGTCATAGACGGCGTCTGTGGTTGTGACCAGCATGCTTCGCAGTTTCCTCTGGCTCAACCGGCTGGCGGAGAGCGTCGCCATGGCCCCGCTGGGGAAGTGGAGGATGCAGTCAGCGAGCTCGGCCAACTCGGCTCCTTCGGGCACCACGGTCGACGCCGAGACAGTCTCAGCCTCATGGTCGCCGCTGACCCGGAGCACCAGGTCGATGTCATGGATCAGGAGGTCCCAGACCACCGACGAGCTGACCGCGGAGGCGCCCGGAGAGTGGCGCAGGGACAGGATGTGCACCACTGGTGCATCGAGGCTCTGGGTCAGGGTGCGAACCACGGCGTTGAAGCGTTCGACGAAGCCGCACATGAGCGGGACCGCTCGCGCACCGGCCAGGTCGCAGAGGGAAGCGACCTCCTGGCTGGATGTGGCCAGTGGTTTCTCCATGAGCACGGGCATGCCGTCAGCCAGAAGCTGCTTGCCGATCTCGACGTGTCGGGCGGTCGGCGCCGCCACGACCACGGCATCGCAGGTGCGGACGGTCTCAAGACCGCTCGAGGCCACCCCGCCATAGATGTCGGCCAGTCGCTGAGCCTGGGGAAGGTCAGGGTCGATGACAGCCACCAGGGTTGCGGACGTCGACTCTGCGATCACCCTGGCATGGTTGCTGCCCATCGAGCCGGCGCCCACCAAACCGAACCGGAGTTGGGCTCGATCTCCGAGACGCCTGCGGTGGGAGCGCCCCGTGGGGCGCGGAATCTGCTGCGACATCAGTAGGACATCTCCGTCCACCGGGGGAGGTTCTGGCCAAGCCAGGCCCACTCCCTCGCGAGACCATCGGAAAGCGGGGTGGACGCCCGCCAACCGAGCAGGCGATGCGCCTTCTCGGTTGACTGCACCAGGGTGCGGAGCTCCTGGGGGAGCCGGCGACGCGGGAGGTGCCGTGAGGCAGCCCCCTCCGCGACGTCCTCGTGGATGATCGGGAGGAGGCATCCCGTGGCCTCGCAGACGAGCTCAGCGAGGCGGTTGATGCTGGTGCCCTGCCCCGTCGCGACGTTGAAGACCTGGCCGTGGGAAGCCTCGTCCTCGACACAGCGGCGGTGCATCTCGACAACGTCGGCCACGTATACGAAATCGCGGAGCTGCTCGCCATCGCCGAAGATGACC
>DNAU01000094.1:4292-4470 GCA_003491925.1 Chloroflexota bacterium | reverse complement strand
GGCTCAGCCTCCGCGAGATCGTCTTTGACATCGGCGGCGGCCTCCCCGGGGGAGGGCGGTTCAAGGCCGTCCAGACCGGTGGCCCATCCGGCGGCTGCATGCCCGAGGAGCTCCTCGACATGCCGGTCAGCTACGAGTCGCTGGCTGAGGCCGGATCGATCATGGGCTCCGGCGGCAT
>DNAU01000094.1:233-4238 GCA_003491925.1 Chloroflexota bacterium | reverse complement strand
CCGGCGGCATGATCGTCATGGACCAGGGCACCTGCATGGTCGACGTGGCCAAGTTCTTCATGGACTTCTGCCGCGAGGAGTCCTGTGGCAAGTGCGTGCCGTGCCGGGTGGGCACCACTCAGATGCACGGCCTCCTCGACCGCATCACCCGCGGGCTGGCGAGCCGTGAGGACCTCGCCGAGCTCGAGGACCTCGCCGGGATGGTCCGTGAGACGAGCCTCTGCGGCCTGGGCCAGGGGGCTCCCAACCCCGTCTTCTCCACGCTCCGCTACTTCCGTGACGAGTACCTGGCCCACATCGACGACCGTGTCTGTCCGGCGGGGGTCTGCAAGATCGAGCCGGCGGAAGCCGTCGCCCCGGTCGCGGAGGCAAGCCGATGAGCGTTCTCACCCTGGTCATCGAGGGTCAGGACGTCGCCGGTCCGGCGGGTCGCACCATCCTCCAGGTCGCTCGCGAGAACGGCGTGGCCATCCCCACCCTCTGCCACCTCGAGGGCCTCTCCGACGTCGGCGCCTGCCGCCTCTGCATGGTGGAGGTGGAGGGACAGCGCAAGCTGCTCCCGGCCTGCGTCACGACGATCGAGGAGGGGATGCAGGTCACGGTCAACTCGGACCGTCTGACCGCGTACCGCCGCCGGATCGTCGAGCTGCTCTTCACCGAGCGCAACCACGTCTGTTCGGTGTGCGTGGCCGATCGCAACTGCGAGCTGCAGGACCTCTCGGTGGAGTTCGGCGTCACCCACTTCGACCTGCCCCAGCTCCACCCCAAGGCGACGGTCGACGCCACCCATGAGCGCTTCGGGATCGACCACAACCGCTGCATCCTCTGCACCCGCTGCGTGCGCGTCTGCGACGAGGTCGAGGGGGCGCACACCTGGGATGTGATGGGACGGGGCACCGAGGCCAGGATCATCACCGACCTGGGCACCCCGTGGGGCCAGTCCGCCACCTGCACGAGCTGCGGCAAGTGCGTCCAGGTGTGCCCGACCGGAGCCCTCTTCGAGAAGGGGAGATCGGTGGGTGAGGCCCGGCGCCGCCGGCCCTACCTTCCCTACCTGGTGGCGCGGGAGGGTCGGGCACGATGACCGCGAAACCGCGTCTCGCCACCATCTGGCTCGACGGCTGCTCGGGATGCCACATGTCCCTGCTCGACATGGACGAGCGTCTGCTCGAGATCACCGAGCGCGCCGACATCGTCTTCGGAGCCCTGGTGGACGTCAAGGAGTTCCCCGAGAACGTCGATGTCACCCTGGTGGAGGGGGCGGTGAGCTCGGAGGACGACCTGCGCAAGATCCTCGAGGTCCGCCGCAACACCCGCATCCTGGTGTCGCTCGGCGACTGCGCGGTCACCTCCAACGTTCCGGGCATGCGCAACCCCATCGGGCCGGGACCGATCCTCGAGCGCGCCTACATCGAGAACGTGACCCTGCACCCGCAGCTGCCCGGGCCGCTCGTGCCGCGGCTGCTGCCGCTCTCCCGTCCGGTGCACGCGGTGGTCAAGGTGGACGTCTTCGTCCCCGGATGCCCGCCCTCCGCAGACCTGATCCACAGCGTCCTCGACGATCTGATCTCCGGGCGGATGCCCGTTACCGCGGGAGTGACCTGCTTTGGCTGACAACACGATCGTCATCGAGCCCGTCACCCGGATCGAGGGCCACGCCAAGATCACCATCCAGCTCGACGAGGCGGGGAAGGTGGCCGACGCCCACTTCCACGTCACCCAGTTCCGTGGATTCGAGCGCATCAGCCAGGGCCGGATGCTGCACGAGATGCCCTCGCTGATGGCGAGGATCTGCGGGATCTGCCCGGTCAGCCACATGGTCGCCTCGGCCAAGGCGTGCGACGAGATCCTGGGGGTCACCGTGCCCCCGGTGGGCGTGCTGCTCCGGCGGGTGCTCAACCTGGCCCAGATCGTCCAGTCCCACTCCCTCAGCTTCTTCTACCTCTCCT
This sequence comes from Chloroflexota bacterium, assembly GCA_003491925.1. Lineage (GTDB taxonomy): Bacteria > Chloroflexota > Dormibacteria > Aeolococcales > Aeolococcaceae > Changshengia. The sequence continues at coordinate 2,289 of DNAU01000094.1, read as the reverse complement.
CGCCCGACCTCCTGCTCGGATTCGAGTCCGACCCCGCCCTTCGCAACCTGGTGGGGGTGGCCCAGCAGGCTCCTGAGCTGGCCCGCGACGGGGTGGCGCTCCGCCGCTTCGGGCAGCGGATCATCGAGCGGCTGGGGGGCAAGCGCGTGCACCCGGCGTGGGTGGTGCCCGGAGGGGTGAGCCGTCCCCTCGACGCCGAGCAGCGCGCCTCCATCTTGGAGGAGATCCCTGACGCCCGCGCCCGTGCCCACCGCACCCTGGAGTGGTTCAAGGCGAACGTCGCGACCTGGGCCGACGAGGCCGCCCATCTCGGTGAGTTTCCGAGCCTCCACATGGGCCTGGTCCACGAGAGCGGCAACGCCGCCTACTCGGACGGCCTGCTCAGGGTGGTGGACGGCAACGGCTGGGTGCTCGCCGACGGGGTCGACCCCAGGAACTACTGGGACTACCTCGGCGAGACCGTGGAGCCCTGGTCGTACCTGAAGTCGACCTACTTCAAGCCGCTCGGGTATCCGGCGGGGATCTACCGGGTCGGTCCCCTCGCCCGGCTCAACGTGGTGGAGCGGCTGGGCACTCCGGCCGCCGACGCCGAGCTCGCCGAGTACCGCGAGCGCCTGGGCCGCTACCCGTCCAGCTCCTTCCACTACCACTACGCGCGGCTCATCGAGATCGTCCACTGCATCGACATGATCGATGAGATCCTCTCCGACCCCGACATCCTCAACCCGCATGTGCGGGCCCGGGCGCAGGTCAACCGCAACGAGGGCGTGGGCGTCTCCGAGGCGCCTCGCGGGGTCCTGATCCACCACTACCGGGTCGACGACGACGGCGTGGTGCGATGGGTGAATCTGGTCATCGCGACCGGCCACAACAACCTGGCGATGAACCGCAGCGTCCTCCAGACCGCCCGCCACTACGTCCACGGGGCCGAAGTCAAGGAGGGCATGCTCAACCGGGTGGAGGCGGTGATCCGCTGCTACGACCCGTGCCTCAGCTGCTCGACCCACGCTGTCGGCCAGATGCCTCTCACTGTCGACATCCGCGACGCCGAGGGCGCCCTGATCCGGCAGGTCTCGCGCTGATGGCGCCGGGACGTCGCAGGCGGCGTTCCGCGCGCAGTTGAGCCCCGCCGTGGGACGGGAGACCGCGGGTGCCCGCCTGCGCGGGGTGCTGGTGATCGCCTGTGGGAACACCCTGCGCGGTGACGACGGCGCCGGCCCCGAGACGGGGGAGCTGCTCGCCGCGGAGCTGGAGGGGACGGGCGCGGAGGTGATCGTCGTGGATCAGCTCCTCCCCGAGCTGGCCCTGGACGCCAGCCGGTCTGCCCGCGTGGTGTTCGTCGATGCCGCCGCCGACCTGCCCCCCGGCTCGGTGAGCGTCCGGCCGGTCAACCCCGGGAAGGATGCTCCGGGCGACGGCGGCGCCGAGTCTCCCAACTCCGCCAGCCGGGTGCCCGGCGCGGCGAGGCGGTCGCTGGACCCCTTCTCCCACGGCATCGGCCCCGAGGACGTGCTCCGCCTGGCTCGCGACCTCTATGCCGCCGAGCCCGACGCGGTGCTGGTGAGCGTTGGCGCCGAGAGCTTCGAGCCCGGGGACGGGCTCTCGGCCACGGTCAGGCGGGCGATCCCCGCCGCGGTGCGCGCCGCGGTCCGCGCGGCCGAGGAGGGGGCCGGGACCGCCTCGCGCGACGATGCATGAGCTCTCCCTCGTCAACGAGCTGGTGGCGGAGTGCGCCCGCCGCGCGGACGGTCACCCGGTTGCGGTGGTCGAGGTGCGCTGCCCCGCCGGGACGGATGCGGACGAGATCGCCGACGCCTTTGCCCAGCTCACCGCCGGCGGTCCGCTGGGCGGCGCCGTGCTGCGGCTCCAGACCGTGCCCCAGGTGCTCAGCTGCGACTGTGGCTTCGCAGGTGAGGTGGGGCCGGACCACTGCGCGGGCCACATGGTGATCTGCCCGGAGTGCGCCCGCGTCCACGAGGCGCCGGATGCCCTGGAGCTGGCCGCGGTGGAGCTCGGGGAGAGCTGACCGAACCTTCTCTATGAGAGAAGATTAGGC
>DNAU01000094.1:0-180 GCA_003491925.1 Chloroflexota bacterium | reverse complement strand
TTCTCTATGAGAGAAGATTAGGCGCGGATAACATCTCTTGATCATTGGGGTTGGCGCATGCCAGAGTCACCCCGCTGAAGCGAGGCCCCCTGGGCCCGGTTGACATCGCCCCGGCCGTCAGCGCTCAGGGCGGAGGTCCGCCTCTCGACGGGATACATCGAGCCGCCCCATGCCGCACAC
>DNAU01000018.1 GCA_003491925.1 Chloroflexota bacterium | reverse complement strand
GCGGTGTTGGTGATCACGCTGAGCTGCCCGGGCGGGAGGGCGCCCGCCAGCCCGCGGGCGAGGCGGGCCGCCCCCGTGCCCCCGGCGAGGACGGCCACCTTCATGGCGGCCCCACCGCGCGACCTTCGCGGCGTCACCGGAAGAGGTCGAGGTCGGCGGGGCGCACCAGCTCCTGCCCGCTCCCGGCGTCGCCGTCGAGCCCCAGGCCTCGGACCACCACGGCGGGGACGCGGCGGGTCTTGCCCATCACCAGCTCCGCGGCGGCGGCGACCTCGTCGGCGGTCGCGATGACGGTGGCGTGGAGGGGCATGCCGAAGTCGTCCGCACTCCCCCGGTAGTCGACGGCCGCCGGCATGCCGGCCACCCCCAGGGCGACGTTGCAGAGGCCAAGTCGCCACGGCCGGCCGAAGGTGTCGCTGATCACCACCCCGACATCGACCCCGGCCGCCTGCCCGATGCGCTCCCGCAGTCCCTCGGCGCTCCGATCGCAGTCGAGCGGGAGGAGGCAGACCAGGTCGGTCCCGGGGACGTTGGACCGGTCGACCCCCGCGTTGGCGCAGACGTACCCGTGGCGGGTCTCGACGATCAGGACGCGGTCGCTCCGCACCACGCGGACGCTCTCGTCGAGGACAACCTGGACCATCCGCGGATCGGCGTGGAGGCCCTCGGCAAGCTCCCGCGCGCGGAGACTCACCACGACCGCATCGAGGCTCATGAGCCGCCCCTCGGCCTTGGAGACGACCTTCTGGGCGACCACCAGGACGTCGCCGGGGAGGAGCTCACCGGCCCGCTCCGAGATCAGCCGGCCCAGGTCGTCCCCCGGGGCGATCTCGGGCAGGCCCTCGATGCCGCGGAGCTCCAGGCTGACCGGTCGCGGCCCGGCCCCGCTCGGCAGGCTGGCGGCGGCGGGTGCACTGCCGGTCACGCCGTCAGTCCGGCGGCGGCCCGCCAGCGGTCCAGCGTGGCCAGGTCGCCGGGCTCGTCGATGTCGAGGGCGAGGGCGGGCTCCTCGTGGACGACGAATGCCCGTCCCCGGCGTCGCGCCTCCTCGGCGAACCGGGGCAGCGACGCCTCACCGAACTGGAGGTCGAAGCCGGCGATCGGGCTGAGGAAGAGGGCGTTGGTCCCCTGGCGCCCCAGCGCGGGTGCCGCGACCGCCACCGGTCCGTCGACGGCCTCGGCCCGGCGGAGGAACCGGCGGAGGCTGTCCGCGTCGATCAGCGGGAGATCGGAGCTGAGCACCAGGCAGCCCGGGCCACCCCGGGCCGCGATGGCCGCGAGGCCACGTTCGGCGGCGCGGTTCTGGCCCTCCGGCCGGGGCTCGAGGAGGACCTCGGCGCCCGCCCGGCGAGCCAGCCGGACCGCCCCCGGCCCCCCGCAGACGGCGAGGGTGGGGGCCACCTCCCGCGCGGCGGCCAGGGTTCGCCGGGCGCACGCGATGGCCAGCCCGAGGCGCTCGGCGCTGGAGAGCGCCCCCGCCAGGCGCGTCTTGGCCGTGCCGGGCTCCTTGATCAGGACCACGATCCGGGGTACCTCTCCCATCTCTCGGACTCTAGTTCGGCTGGAGGAGCGGACGGACGACCCGGCAGTGCGAGGGGCTCTGCAACAATGGCGCGCATGCAGCGTGGTCGCAGCATCTTCCCGTTCACTGCGATCGTCGGACAGGAACCGATGAAGCAGGCCCTCGTCCTCAACGCGATCAACCCTGCCATCGGCGGGGTGCTGATACGGGGCGAGAAGGGGACCGCCAAGTCGACTGCGGTGCGTGCCCTGGCCCGTCTCCTGCCCGAGCTGGAGGTGGTCGCGGACTGCCGCTTCGGCTGTCCGCCCGACGCCTCCTCCCTGCGCTGCGCCGAGTGCTCCGAGCGGGTGCGGCAGGGGGAGGAGCTCCCCCGGGCCACCCGCCAGATGCGGGTGGTCGAGCTTCCCATCAATGCCTCCGAGGACCGGGTGGTGGGCTCGATCGACATCGAGGCCGCGATCAAGAAGGGGGAGAAGGAGTTCGAGCCCGGGGTGCTCGCCGAGGCCAACCGGAACATCCTCTACGTCGACGAGGTCAACCTGCTCGACGATCACATCGTCGACGTCCTCCTCGACGCCGCCGCCATGGGGACCAACACGGTGGAGCGCGAGGGCGTCTCCGTCTCCCACCCGGCCCGGTTCATCCTGGTCGGGACCATGAACCCCGAGGAGGGCGAGCTCCGGCCCCAGCTGCTCGACCGCTTCGGTCTCTGCGTCGACGTCCAGGGCATTCGCGATCTCCGCCAGCGGGTGGAGATCGTCGAGCGCCGCGAGGCGTTCGAGGAGGACCCCGATGCCTTCGCCGCCGACTGGGAGCCGCAGGAGCATGCCGAGGCGGAGCGGATCCGCAGGGCCATCATCTCCCTGGGGGACGTGGCCGTCGATCGCGACATCCTGGTTGCCATCGCCCATCTCGGGATCGAGCTGGAGGTGGATGGGCACCGCTCGGACCTGGTGAGTCGCAAGGCGGCTCAGGCGGTCGCCGCCCACGAGGGGCGGGAACGGGTCACCCTGGACGACGTCGAGCGGGTGGCGCCGATGGTCCTGGCCCACCGAACCAAGCCGGCCGCCGGGGCGCGGCGCGGCCTCGCCGACATCGGGGAGATCCTCCGCAGCGCCGGTGACGGCTCGACCCGGGGCGGCCGCTGAGGTGACGGCTTCCATCGGGCCCGAGCGGTCCGCGCGGGTGTCCCTCGAGCCCCCCTCCGGACGTCAGCACCGTGAGCCCCCCTCCGGACGTCAGCACCGTCTTGTTCACGGCGATCAGGAGGCGGTGGTGACCGAGGTCGGCGCCACCCTGCGGACCTACCTGGTCGGGGGACGGCCGGCGATCCTCGGCTTCGACGAAGGCCAGCTGGCCACCCATGCCCGGGGACAGCTCCTGATGCCCTGGCCCGGGCGGGTGGGCGACGGCCGGTACCGGTGGGGGGAGGTCGACCACCAGCTTCCCCTCGACGAGCCCGAGTTCGGCAACGCCATCCACGGGCTGGCGCGCTGGGTCAATTGGGTGAGCGTCGCGCACTCCGACGGCCGGCTGGGGATGCGTCACCGGTTGCACCCTCGCGACGGCTACCCGTTCTGCCTGGACCTGGTCGCGACCTTCGGCCTGGAGGAGACGGGCCTGGAGGTGACCCTCGCGGCGACCAACCTCGGTGATGGTCCGGCGCCCTTCGGCGCCGGGGCACATGCCTATCTCACGGTCGGAGCCGCCGCGATCGACGGCTGGAGGCTCCGGCTCCCGGCGGAGACCGTGCTCCACGCCGACCGGAGGATGCTGCCCGGAGCGCGGGGGCCGGTGCAGGGCACGGAGCTCGACTTCCGGGTGGCGCGCCCGATCGGGCCGACCCGGCTCGACACCGCCTTCACCGACCTGGTGCGCGATCCGGACGGGTGCGTCCGGGTCACCCTGGAGTCCTCGGATGGGCGGCGGCTGGTGCTCTGGGCGGACCGGGGCTTCCCCTGGCTCCTGCTCTACAGCGCCGACGGGCTGCTGCCCGGCGAGCGGCGGCGCGGGCTCGCCGTCGAGCCGATGACCTGCCCGCCGGACGCCCTGCGGAGCGGGGAGGACGTCATCACCCTTCAGCCCGGCGAGACGACGACGGCCCGCTGGGGGATCGACGTCACCGGCTTTCGCGACTGACTACTCCACCGAGCCAGGTCTGAGGCGCCGCCTCAGCGCGCGGTGGTGGCCACGGCCAGGGCGTTCGTGGACACCCCGGCCCTGACCGCGTCCAGGGCCAGGCCGATCGCCCCCAGCATCTCGGCGCGCTCGCCCAGGGCGCAGGGCACGACCTCCATGGCCCGGGCGGCGGCCGGCACGGCCCGCTGGGCGAGGGTCTCGCGCACGGGGCCGAACAGGAGATCGCCGGCCAGCGTCAACTCTCCCCCCACCACCACTCGCTGAGGACTGAGGAGGTTGCAGACGTCGGCGATGACGACGCCCAGGGCGTGTCCGGCATCCGCGAACGCACGCCGGCAGCGAGCGTCTCCCCGGTCGGCAAGGTCGAGGACCCGAGGAATGGTCAGCTCGTCACCGTAGGTGCCCCGCAGCATCTCGAGGAAGCTGTCCACCCCGACCACGGTGTCGAGGCACCCGCGGTTGCCGCAGCGGCAGAGCTGTCCGTACTGGTCGATGCTGATGTGGCCGATCTCTCCGGCGGTCCCCGCGGCACCGCGGTACACCCGGCCGCCGATGACGAGGCCGGCGCCGACGCCGGTGGCGATGTTCAGGTAGACGAGTTCGGTGTAGCCGCGACCGGCCCCGAAGCGGAGCTCGCCCAGAGCCCCGAGGTTGCCGTCATTGTCGACGACCACGGGCAGACCGAAGAGCTCCCGGAGAATGCTGGGCGCCTCCAGCCCCGCCCAGCGGTGGAGGATGGCGTGCCACCCCACCCTCCCCGAGGCCGGGTCGATGGGGCCGGGGAGCCCGACCCCGGCCTGGATCAGGTCGCTGCGCAGGAGACCGGCCTTGGCGAGCAGGCTCGTCGCCATCTCCATGGCCTCGGCGCAGCTCTCCTCGACGCCCAGGTCGAGCGGCAGGGAGCGCTCCTCGTCAGCGAGCAGCCGCCCGCTCAGGTCGGCGATGCCGACGCGCACGTGACGGTGGCCGAAGTCGACGCCGATGACGGCGTTCGACGACCGGCCGATGATGGCCTCGAGCCCTCCCCGGCCACCGCTCTGCTGATCGCGGATCCGCACCAGCCCGCGCCGGCGCAGCTCGCCCACCAGGTTCGACACCGTGGCCCGTGAGAGGTCGGTGCGCCGGGCCACCTCGGCCTGGCTCACCCCGCCATCCCTGCTGATGGCCTCCAGGATGCGTCTCAGGTTGGTCTCGCGCAGGGCACGCAGAGCGCCTCCCTGCCGGGGCGCCAGCGTGGCGGCGGTAGGGACGCGGCCGGACTCATCGTTATCAAACATTGAACGCGTCATGGTCCTAGGGCTGGGCTTCCCCCGCCCAAGAAGGGGGGATCGGGAAAGCGCGCAGCGATCCGCGTGAAGGGTAACCGACCCATATGGGTGGTGGCAACCTGCGCCCCTCGTTCAAAGTATTTACGATATCACCCTACTGGGTGATCTTACTGTCCAAAGCTTGACAACCGGCGACGGCCCCCCTCAGACTCCGCCACGGCTGGCCAGCTTTGCCGGCCCGACCCCCGCAAGGGGGGACAAACCTGCGCCACGTCGCTGCCGGAGGCTCGCGGCGGCAGGATTCAGACATTTCCGGCTGGGAGGTAGTTGTCGCATGAACGTGGCAGGCAAAATCGGAGCCGGTCGTCGCCCTGGCGGGCGGGCGATCTGGCTCATGGCTGCCGGGGCGGCCCTCGTGGGTGCAGCCTGCGGCTCGACGGCGAGCACGTCGTCGTCGTCGCCGGCCTCGGTGGGGAGCAAGACCATCCCGTCGGTGACCGTCAGCTCCTTCACCAGTGACATCGCCACGACGATGTCGCAGTTCAAGTCGCTGACCGCATATGCGACTCAGAACGCCAACTCCCTGCAGGTGGGGGTGATCCTGCCCGACACGACGTCGTCGACACGCTACGTGGACTTCGATGCCCCGTACCTGACCGACGCCTTCGCCGACGCGGGATACACCGAGTCCCAGTTCAGGATCGACAACGCCCAGGGCAGTGACGCGACGGAGCTGGACGACGCGACCGCTGACATCAACCTGGGGGCCAAGGTCCTGGTCATGGACCCGCTCGACGGACCGACCGGAGTTGCGATCGCGCAGCTCGCCGAGTCCAAGGGCGTGACCCTGATCAGCTACGACCGGGCCACCTTCCAGGGCTCGAACACCTACTACGTCAGCTTCAACAACGAGAACGTTGGCGAGCTCATCGGCAACGGGTTCCTGAGCTGCCTGACCTCCGAGAACGTCACCAAGCCGGAAGTCTTCGTGCTGAACGGCGGTGAGGACACCGACCCGAACGCGATCTCCTTCGCCGAGGGCTACAACAAGGTGGTCTGGGGCCAGGAGGCCAAGACGGTGAGCGGTGGTGCGACCAGCACCTCCGGCAACGCCACCCTGGTCGGCGAGAACTTCGCCCCCGCCTGGAGCAACCCCCAGGGCGGCACCATCTTCCAGCAGGCGTACACCTCCAACCCGCAGATCAACGCCTCGATCGAGGCCAATGACGGGCTGGCCGGCGCGGTGATCGCCGACCTCCAGGCGGATGGAGTGAAGGCCGGGACGTTCCCGACCACCGGGCAGGACGCGACCGCTCAGGGGATGGCCTACATCCTCGAGGGGTGGCAGTGCGGCTCGGTCTACAAGGCCGTGTACAAGGAAGCCCAGGACGCGGTGGCGATGGCCACCATCCTGCTTTCCAAGCAGACCGTCCCCTCGGCGCTGCTGAACGGGACCACGACTGACCCCGCCAACTCGAGCATCACCGAGCCGGCGTCGCTGCTGACCCCGGTGTGGGTCAACGCGTCGAACATGGAGAGCACGGTGGTCAAGGACGGTTTCGACACCGCCTCCGCCATCTGCGCTCTGGCCGGTGCCACCCTGTGCACCAAGGACAGCATCTCGTAAACCCCGACTGAATCCCATCCTCGGCAGCGTCGTCGGGTCGCCCCGCAGAGCGCGGCCGCGGCCCGGTTGACGCCGACCCGGAACCCGGGCGGCCCCCGTTGGGACCGCCCGGGGGGGCCGGGGCCTCGGCATGGGCACGGGATGGGTGCCGTTTTTTCCCCCCACAGCACGGCGACACGTCATGATCCACTCCACCTGAGATGAGCGAGCCGAGCACGATGACCCTGGCCGAGAGCGCCGCAGCCGGCGCGGAGCCGCTGTTGAAGCTGCGGG
>DNAU01000242.1:10857-11456 GCA_003491925.1 Chloroflexota bacterium | reverse complement strand
GTGATTATGCGGCGTCGCCGACGATCAAGATCCCCGCCCACCAGGGGCGAGCGACCACCACACCGCATAATCCGGCGCGCCGCATGATCTCGGATCTTGCGCATGGCGGATCGGGGTCGGGGCATCGGCAAGCTCCTCGAACGTCTGGTGGACCGTCCGAGTGAGGGTGCCAGCCCTCCTCACCTCACGCCGCCGCCCGGCTCTCCNNTCCGGCGCGCCGCATGATCTCGGTTATGCGGATTTCCGCATAACCGAGAGGTCCTCCGCCTCAGCCAGGGTGAGGGGCTGAGCCGGCGTCAGGTGGCCCGAGCGGCGGGGGTGCCCCCGACGACGGTGGCCGACTACCTGGGCCGGCTCGCGGTCGCCGGCCTGAGCTGGCCGCTCCCCGACGACCTTGACGACGCCGACCTGGAGCGGCGGCTGTTCACCCGCGGCGACTTCCCACCCCAGAGCCAGCGGCCGATGCCGGACTGGGCCGCGGTCCACCGCGAGCTGCGGCGGCCGTCGGTGACCCTGCAGCTGCTCTGGATGGAGCACAAGGAGACCCATCCCGACGGTCACCAGTACACCCAGTTCGTGCACCACTACCGGGAGTGGGC
>DNAU01000242.1:7506-10641 GCA_003491925.1 Chloroflexota bacterium | reverse complement strand
CCGTGGGAGCTGTTCGTCGGCGTGCTGGGCGCCTCCGACTACACCTACGCCGAGGCGCTGCCCTCCCAGGAGCTGCCCCAGTGGATCGCCGCCCACGTGCGCTGCTTCCAGTTCCTGGGTGGATGTCCGAGGATCCTCGTCCCGGACAACCTGCGGAGCGCGGTCACCCAGGCCCATCGCTACGAGCCGCTGCTCAACCGCACCTACGAGGAGATGGCGACCCATTACGGGTGCGCCGTGATCCCGGCCCGGCCGCACAAGCCGCGGGACAAGGCCAAGGTGGAGGCGGGCGTGCTGATGGCGGAGCGCTGGATCCTGGCCACTCTCCGCCACCAGACCTTCTTCTCCGGGGTGGCCCTCAATGGCGCCATCCGTGAGCGCCTGCAGCGGCTCAACGACCGTCCCTTCAAGAAGCTGGACGGGTGTCGCCGCAGCCTCTTCGAGGAGCTCGACCGGCCGGCGCTGCGGCCGCTGCCAGAGCGCCCCTATGAGTACGGGATCTGGAAGCGGGGCAAGGTCAACATCGACTACCACGTCGAGGTCGACCACCACTACTACTCGGTCCCCCACCAGCTCGTCGGCCAACTCTACGAGGCGAGGCTGACGGCGTCGACGGTGGAGGTGTTCGTCCGGGGCCGGCGGGTGGCCAGCCATCCGCGCAGCTTCCGGCGCGGCGGCTTCACCACGGTGGCGGAGCACATGCCGGCCTCCCATCGCCGCCATCTGGAGTGGACGCCGAGCCGGATTGAGCGCTGGGCGGAGCAGACGGGCCCGCAGACGGCGGCGCTGGCGGCCGGCATCCTGCGCTCGCGACCCCATCCCGAGCAGGGCTTCCGCTCCTGCCTGGGGGTGCTGCGCCTGAGCAAACGCTACGGCCCCGAGCGGCTGGAGGCCGCCTGCGCCCGGGCGGTGGCGATCGGGGCCTTCAGCTACCGCAGCGTGGACTCGATCCTGCGCACCGGCCTCGACAGCCAGCCTGCATTCCCGCCCCCCAGCCGCAACAGCCACGGTCACCACGCCAACGTCCGCGGCCCCGCCTACTACCAGTGACCAGGAGGCTCAGCATGCTCATCACCCCGACCCTGGACAAGCTCCACACCCTCAACCTGATGGGCATGGCCCGCGCCCTCAGCGAGCAGCTGGAGAGCACCGAGTACCAGGCGCTCAGCTTCGAGGACCGCCTCGGGCTGCTCGTCGACCGCGAGGCCCAGGACCGCGACAACCGCCGGGTCGAGCGCAACCTCAAGGCGGCCAAGCTCCGCTCCACCGCCTGCGTCGAGGACATCGACTTTCGCCACCCGCGCGGTCTCGACCGTTCTCAAGTGCTCAGCCTGGCCGGTGCCGAGTGGGTGGACGGGCACCAGAACGTCCTCATCGTCGGGCCCACCGGCTGTGGCAAGTCGTTCCTCGCCTGCGCCCTGGCCCAGGCCGCCGTCCGTGCCGGCCGCACCGCCCTCTACCACCGGGTGCCGCGCCTGCTCTCCGACCTGGCTCTGGCCCGCCTGGATGGACGCTGGCCGCGCCTGCTCGCCGCCCTCGCCAAGGTCGACGTCCTCGCCCTCGATGATCTGGCACTGCGGCCGCTCACCACCGACCAGGCCGCGGACCTGCTCGAGGTCATCGAGGACCGCAGCCAGCGCCGCTCCACCATCGTCACCAGCCAACTGCCCATCGCCGGCTGGCACGACGCCCTGGGGGAGCCCACCCTCGCCGACGCCACCCTCGACCGACTGCTTCACAACGCCCATCGCATCGAGCTCCGCGGCGACTCGCTGCGACGGCGTCATGACCCCTCCAAGCCGCCGGCCACCGCCACAGACGCTTCAGCTGCTCCAGTCGATGCGGTGCCCGCCGGACAGCGCGCCGCTGGAAGGCCCTCCACGGCCCGATGAGCACCGCCCTCGACCCCTATGACCTGGCCGCTGGCGCCGTCGGGAGCCCAGGCCTGGCAGACTGCATCCCACCAACCCGACGTTCCTGAAGGAGGTGAGCACAGGGGAAGGTTCCTGACCGCGCTGCCGCTCCAGTGACAGCTCCGTCAGGTGGTCGGATTCACCGAAACGGGTGATCGGATTCAACCGAAACACCTGGTCGGATTCCGCCGAAACAGGTGGTCGGATTCAACCGAAACGGGTGATCGCTTTCACCCGAAATCCGCATCCTGCCTTCTTGAGGATTGAGCGGCGGGCACCGCTTCCCTCTCGAACGGAACGCCTCGAGTGGGATGGGGCCGCCGCATGGAAAACGGCGGCCCCGTGGGGCTCGCGCGCCGCCCGCGGCTATCTCGCCCGCAAGGCGGAGGCGGACTACGAGGTGCGGTGCCTAGCCAACGAACTCGTGATCGCCTGATAGGTGTCGGCCACGACCCCGGCCGTTTGCCCGGCGCGAGGTCACTTCGTCTTCGCGCCCGTAGAGACAATCTCGGCCTGCCCAGCCCGGCGGCAAGGCCCTTTTCAGCATCCTGCTAGGCTGACGCGGATCACGACTGGAGGGACATGGCCATGGCTGACGGAGTCTTCGATGCGGTGCGGACGGTGCTCGCCATCCGCGAGTACCGGGACACGAAGGTGGGCGACGACCTAATCGAGCGCATCGTCGAGGCGGCGCGCCTGACGGCGAGCTCGATGAACCGGCAGCCGTGGCACTTCGTCGTGGTCCGGGACCGCGATCATCTGCGCGAGTTGGGGACACTCGTGGCTACCGGCCCGTACATCGCGCAGGCGTCATTCGCCGTGGTGGCGGCGTACGAGACGGACAGCATCTTCGGCGTCTCCGATCTCAGCCGCGCGATCCAGTCGATGGTGCTCACAGCGTGGGATGAGGGGGTGGGATCCAATTGGACCGGGTTTGGAGGCCTCGACGCCGTGCGGAAGCACGTCGGATTGGGGGACGGTTACACGGTCCTCGCCGTGGTCCCCTTCGGCTACCCGGCGAAGGCAGTCGGCCTGGGGAGGAAGAACCGCAAGCCGCTGGGCGAGGTGGCCTCCGCCGAGCAGGCCGGGACCGCTTTCGAGTAGGACCACCGTCCTCCGCGGACATCCGGGCGCCTGGGGCGTCCTGTGGGCATGGTGACGGCCCGCCGCTGCTACAGAAAGAATCTTGGCCTGCCGGCCATCGAGGTCTTCTACAACCGGG
>DNAU01000242.1:0-7370 GCA_003491925.1 Chloroflexota bacterium | reverse complement strand
CAAACGTGTCCGTCAAAGCGGGTCAGGCCCAGTGCCCGGCTTTGACAACCAGGGTGATCCCCTGCTCACCGTCGGTCAGGCCGCCCGTCCCAACGGCGGACTTCCATATCAGGCCCCGACAGCTTGTCCGCCAGGATCACCGCGGGGAGGAAGTGAGGATCCCGCCCGGCCAGAGGTGCGCTTCGTCCGGACGTTCGGCTGTCTGGCGCCGACGATGACGAGCTCAGACAGGTGGGCCCCATCGCGCTCAAGGGCTTGCAGCCCTTCCACTGCCCGCTCGAAGGGCATCGGGCCCCGACGCTCGCCGGCGACAACAAGCCAGCACCAGTCAAGAGGAGACGCGCTCTCCGACCCCATTCCCGGTGCCACTGGCCTCCCTGGTTCAGCCACGGGTCCCGCCTCCACTACGCGAGATTCCACCATCCCCGCTTGAGGCCGGCCGTGCCAGTGCCGTTGGCCTGCCGATGGTAGGGTCCTCCGGCTCTACGCCGTCACGCTCCCTTTCGCGCCCGGCCAGTGAGGCCAAGGTGGCCACCAGGGCGTCCAGTTGCTCTAGGCTGACGTTCCGTGGCGCAGCATCCCAAGAACCCGGAGGCCACTCCCCAGGTCGAGCCGCCTCTGGTCCCCGCACTGCCGGATCGCCGCCGAGCTTTCCGGACATCGCGGGCCACGGTGTCCCCCGGACCGCGTCACATCACCCTGAGCTACGGCTCGACTTTCGTGGTCTGTGACCACGATGGGGGTATGCGCCCCCGCGACGGACGGTTATGCGGGCTGTTCTCGGACGACACCCGTTTCATCTCGCGGCACGAGCTGCTGCTCAATGACCGGCCACTCACCTGCCTCGCCGCTGCCCGGCTGAGCTTCCGCCACGCCCGCTGGACGTATACGGCCGCCTCGCTGCCCTCCCCCGAGGCGATGGACGTCGGCGGGCGGGTCACGGTAACCCTGGACCGGGTGGTCAGCGCTCGCCGGCTGCGCGAGGACTACAGGGTCCGCTTCTACGGTGCCGTCCCCGCCACCATGTTGCAGCTGCAGCTGGAATCTGACTTCGCGGACCTGTTCGAAGTGCGCACGCAGCGCTGGCAGCGCCGCCCCGGTGTCAACACGTCGTGGGTCCGCGGGAGCCGTTTGGAGACGCGCTACCACCGCGACGGCTTCGTCCGTCGCTGTCTGGTCCGCATCCTCCCCCAGTCCCGGCCGGTCAGCTACGCCAACGGCGCACTCCGCTTCCCGATCGAGCGATGGACAGATGACGAGTGGAAGGTCTCCGTACAGTACGACCTGATCGCGACCGCCGGGGCGAGACCGAGCATGAGACGCGGCCCTGAGTCGGGCACCGACCGGGGCGATCGGGCCGAGCGGCTTCGGTCACGCTGGCACCGCACCGTGGCCCGGACCCACACCGACGACCTGCGGCTGCAGCTCGCATTCGACCAGGCGGTGGAGGACTTCGCCGCACTCCGGCTCTACGACCACGATTTCTCCCCCGACGTCTGGATCCCCGCCGCCGGAATCCCCTGGTACGTCGCCGTCTTCGGGCGAGACTCGATCATCGCGTCGCTCCAAGCGCTCCCTGTCCACCCGTTGTTCGCGGTGGGCACACTTCAGAAGCTGGCCCAGTGGCAGGCACATGAGCTCGACCCCCGGCGCGACGCCGAGCCGGGGAAGATCTGCCACGAGATGCGCAGCGGCGAGTGGGCGCACTTCGGGACGATTCCCCATTCCCCCTACTACGGCACCGCCGATGCGACGCCCCTCTATCTGCTGCTTCTCGGCGAGACGTACCGCTGGCTCGGGGATGCGGGCCTCCTGCACCGGCTGCGCCACACCGCCGAGCGCTGCCTGGACTGGATCGACCGCTACGGCGACCGCGACGGCGACGGGCTTCAGGAGTACGCGCCCCAGACGCCGTCCGGGTATCGCAACCAGAGTTGGCGAGACGCGCATGACGGTGTGCTCGACGAAGCGGGCGGGTTTCCCAAGCATCCCATCGCCACCTGCGAGATGCAGGCCTACGTGTACGCAGCGAAGCGAGACGTGGCCGAGCTGTTCGCGGCCTGGGGTGACCACGAGCGTGCGATGCGCCTCCGGCGCGAGGCGACAGACCTGCAGCGCCGATTTATGGAGCGCTTCTGGCTGCCCGAGGAGCGCACGGTGGCCTTTGCGCTAGATGGCGACAAACGACCGCTTGGCACCGCCACGTCCAACCCCGGCCACTGCCTATGGTCGGGGATCCTCGGAGGGAACCGGGTGCAGCCCGTGGTAGATCGGTTGATGCGAGCCGATCTCTTCACGGGCTTCGGACTGCGCACACTGTCCAGTGACCACCCCTCGTATGACCCCCACTCGTATCAGCGAGGGTCCGTCTGGCCACACGACACCATCATCGCCGCAGCCGGGATGCGCCGCTATGGGCGTGACGAGGAGGCCTGGCGTCTCATCGACGGCATTCTGGAGGCCGCCTCGGCACTCGACGGGTTCCAGTTGCCAGAGCTCTTCGCGGGGCTGCAGAGGCAGCCGCTGGACGCGCCGGTCCCCTATGAGCATGCCAATGTGCCCCAGGCATGGGCGGCGGGCTCTGTCTTTCACGCTGTCCGCATCCTGCTCGGGCTCGAGCCCGACATTCCCAACGGCCGCCTCTACCTGAACCCGGCCCTGCCGCCGTGGTGCAGGGAGCTGGTGCTGGACAACCTGCGTGTCGGCGGCCAGCGGATCACCGTGGAGGCGCGGCGAAGGAGTGATGGTGCATCGGCCTTCGAGGTGCGCGGACACCTGGGACCGCTTCAGGTCGTCCACGGCCCGCCCCCGTGGTGGCGCACCGAGGAGTGACTCCGCCGGGACTACCCCCGGGGATCCGGGCTTGGGACTTACTTCCCGCCGACCTCGGACTTCCCCAACGAGAGCTGGGATCGACGGCGGTTGGCACCGCGCAGCCGGGTGATTGCGGGATCCGTCGCGCTCACCGTGATGCTGGTCGGCGTCGCCCACTCGGCGATCGCCCGCTCGTAGACCTGGAGATAGCCGTCCGCCATCCGGCGAGGGTCGAACTGAGCCCGCGCGTAGGCCGCGCACTGCTCCCGATCGACGTGGTCCGCCTGAGCCACGGCGCCCACCATCTCCTCAACGTCTGGTACCAGGAACCCCGTCTTCCCCGGCGTGATCAGCTCCGGCGCGGCCCCGCGGGGAAAGGCGATGACCGGGGTTCCGCTCGCCATCGCCTCGGCCATGTAGAGGCCGAACGGCTCGTCCCACTGCAGCGGGGCCAGGAGCGCGGATGCCCTGGCCAGGAGACGGGTCTTCTCCTCCCCGGAAACGTTACCCAGGTAGGTCACCCGGTCGCCGTCGACGGCTGGCGCGATCTGGCGCTCGTAATACTCGAAACCCTGCGGAGTCGCCTCGATCTTCCCGGCCAGCAGCAGCCTTCGGCCGGCGCGCCGGGCAGCCTCGATGGCTAGGTGCTGCCCTTTGGAGGCGCAGATCCGGGCCAGCGACAGCAGGTAAGGGTCCTTCCGCTCCGGCTGGCCGACCCGCAGCGCGGCCAGGTCGACCGCGTTGTGCACGGTCGCCGTCCAGGGAAGGTGGGCGACCGACTGGCGCTGGGCTTCGCTGATGGCGATCAGCCGGACTCGATCGGGGGCGAGGCTTTCGAGGAAGGTGCGTACCGGCTCCTTCAGCGCTAAGTGGACGGTGTGGACGACCGGGGCCGGTGGTTTGATGGCAAGGCCGAGCAGGACCCCACCACCGGTGTGATCGTGGATGACGTCGAACGGCCGGAGGCGGTCGATCAGGTTCAGGACCCGGCTGGCGTAGGTCAGATCCCGGACGTGCTCCTCGCTGCGGCCCAGCGCTGTATCCCAGTGCCGCCCGGCCAGCTGACGGGAGGCGAGCGCTGAACCCTCTGCGGCGAAGAGCTCCACCTTGTGTCCCTGGGCGCGCAGTTCCTTCGTGAGCAACCCGACGACCAGCTCGATCCCACCGTAGCCGTCGGGTGGGACCGGGTACCACGGTGGGGCGATCAGGGCGATCCGTCGATGCGTGCTGGCCATGCTCGAGCAGGGACTCAGAAGCCGGGCTTCGCGACTTTGCAGCTGAAGAGAGATGCCAGCTGCCGCGTCTCGCGCTTGCCGCACTCCGGACAGGCGGGCGGCTCGTCCCTCAGCTTGTCGTGCTCATGGAAGCTGGTGAGGATCTCAAAGCGTTTGCCGCAACCACGGCATTCAAACTCGTAGGTCGGCATTCGCCCACCTCCTGGATGCTTCCCCCTCGCTCGTAGCCTTCACCGGGGCCGCCGAGCCGCTGGGGAGCTGCTGTCGCCGACCAGCAATGATCCAGCTTCGCGGGAGCTCGCGCCAGAGGCCTTCGGCCTCGGCCGTGCCGGGGTGTCCCCGTAGACGGCATCTCCAGGTCCCTGGAAGGGCTGGTCCAGGGGGGCAGGGGGGATTTTGAATTCGCCGGACGGCTCGGCCAGGCGGCTTAGGGCACCCCTGGGCGGCCCCGTTGGGACTCGCTTGGGCCACACAGAGCCAGGCCGGATACAGCTGATCGCGGCAATCACGGCAGCCCCCGCTTCCCGCCTCACCGCAGCTCCGGCACTGCCACGGCGTCCCGCAGTGTCTCCCGTGCCTGTGAGGAGGGTGGTTTGAGGTCGGGGGATGTCAGCGCTCCCGCTACGACGGCGGCCGCCGGTCAGCCCAGGGGCGAGCGGCCTCAATCTGGGCGCTGTAGCGAAAGAGGGTCGCCTCGTCGTAGGGGCGGCCGAACGCGGAGACGCCGATGGGCAGGCCCTCGTTCCAGCTCAGGGGCAGCGCCGCCACCGGCTGGCCGGTCAGATTGGCCACCGAAGCGAACGGCGTGAACCTGGCGGCATTGGTCAGCACCGCCATCGGATCGACCTCCGCCCCCTGGAAATGCCACCCGAGCGGTACCGGGGGCAGAGCCAGGGTCGGGGTGAGGATGAGGTCATAGCTGGAAGACGCCGCGAGCACCTGACGGGCCACACCCTGGAGGCGGGCCATGGTGACCATCAACTGAGCAGCGTCGATGCCTCGCGCCCGCTCCCGCAGCGCCCGGTTGTGGGGCTCGACCAGGTCTGGGTTGCCGCCGAGGCTCGCGTAGAAGTCGATGTGGCGCCGATGAGGCCTGCCCAGAGGTCGAAGAAGTCGTTGGTGAGGGTGTCCGTGCTCCAGTTGAGAGCCACGGCCTCGACGTGATGGCCGAGCTCCTCACTGAGCCGCGCCGCCTCCTCCACCGCGGCGGCGCAGGCGGGATCCACGGTGAGTCCCGGTACGGGGCTCGCCGTCCAGCCGATGCGCAGCGAGCCCGGCGCGGCCGTGACCTCGTCCCGGAAGGGGCGGGCTGGGGACGGGGCGGTGACCGGGTCCCCGAGCGCCGCACCGCTCACCACGTCGAGGAGGAGGGCGTTGTCGGCCACGCTGCGGGTAATGAACCCGTCGACCACTAGCAGCGCCGGGTCGTTGCCGGGCAGCGGGCCGCGTGGCACCCGACCTCGGGACGGCCTCAGACTGAAAAGCCCGCAACAGGAGGCGGGAATCCGGAGGCTGCCGCCACCGTCGTTGCCATGTGCGGCGGGTACCACCCCTGCCGCCACGGCGGCGGCCGAGCCGCCACTCGAACCGCCGGCGGTCCGGGACAGGTCCCAGGGGTTGCGGGTGGCTCCGAAGCGGACGCTCTCGGTGGTGCTGATGGTGCCGAACTCGGGGAGATTGGTCTTGGCGAAGAGGACGGCGCCTGCCTGGCGAAGTCGGCCGACCAGCTCAGTATCGATCGGCACCGGGAAGTCCGGGGTCATTCGCGATCCGTCGGTGACCGGCGCCCCGGCGACCAGCACGTTGTCCTTGATCGGGATGGGAAGGCCCTCGAGTGGCCGAGCCTCACCGGCCAGGAGCCGGCGCTCGCTCTCCTCGGCCTGGGCGCGCGCCTCGTCCGCGAGCACCCGCGTGAATGCATTGAGCTGCGGCTGCACCGCCTCCGTGGCGGCGAGCACGTCGTCGAGGAGCTCAACCGGGGAGAGCTCGCGCGTGCGCATATCCCGGAGCAGGCCGATCGCCGACCTGGATCCCAGTTTCGGTGCCGCCGTCATGGTTACCTCCTGAACCGCGGGGCTTATCGGGATGAGCAACGTGATCAGCCACCGACAGCGACTCTGGCACTTCGGCACCCGCTTGCTCACGCTGCGCGCGCCGATCCGGGACAGCAACCGAGCCCGATGGCCGGTGGCGCCTGCCTGGGCACAACTGGCCGGTGCCTGCATCGGCGGCTCCGCGGTCCTGATGATCCGAGAGAACATCCGCGCCGCCCAGCTGGACCGCCTCACACAGGACCTGGTCGGCCATCGCCGTCGACGACGACACCTCCGGCAGACACCTCCCTGATGACCATCACGCGGCCCCCGTCGCGTGCGGGGTGGAGCACGTCGAATTGCGGGGGCCGCCTCGCCGGCGGGCCAGCACTCCGGGACGCGGATCGGCTCCCCCTTGTGCCCCAGCTGGTAGCGCCGGTTGAGGCAGCCGACCTAGAACCCCAACTCGGCCTGCAGCACGGCGAAGAAGCCGCCGTCGAGATGGTCAATCGGATGCAGGGGGGCCGCCAGGACCTCCAGAGCGTTGGCCACAAGCGTCGAGGTTTCGGCGCCAGCGCTGGGCTCGCTCGAGCTCAGGTGGAAGGTGGTTCCGAGGCCTCACTCGCCAGCACCCTGCGCGCCCGGCCGCCTATGAGCCCCAAGCGGAGGCCGGACTTCCAGCACGACCGAGGCGGCGGGGCCCTACGTTGAGCGCGGTAATTAAGCCAAAGTTCCGCGCGACCGATTCAAACTGATCCACTCCCGTCCGGGACAACCTGCCTCTTGTAAGCGGGGTCGAGCGAGCGTATCATCACTGGTTGCGGGTCCAGCCGTCAGTGATGGCGGGTGGGCGGCCCGGACTGATGGTGGCCCATCAGTCCGGACGAGGGTCGAGCCTGAGGGCCACCGAAGGGCACCGCCTCCCGTACTTGAAAGGCTCCACTTCGAAAGATGTGGGGCTTTTTGGTGCTCGGCCAGGTGTGCGATGCTCGCGTCCAGCCCCGAATGGGCCGGTCGACAGCCCCGACGGCGACCGGCGACGGCAGGATCCAACAGGACGAGCGAGGTGGGCCGGATCGTGCACTTCGAGATCACCGCGGATGACATCGATCGACCGCAGAGATCCTCAGCGTCTCGGTCCGATCCACCCCAGACGCATCGCTCCCGCCAGCGCCCCAGGACGAGTCGCCGACTCGGCAGTGGGCTGACGCGGTTGCTGTGCTTCCTCCTCCCCACCCCACCCTTGATCGCGTCCCCGCCCCTATTAGGTTGTACGGCTCTCAAGATG
>DNAU01000317.1 GCA_003491925.1 Chloroflexota bacterium | reverse complement strand
GAAGCCGTGGGCGAACATCAGCATGTCCCCCGGCTTGAGGCTGGGGGCGATGGCGGTGTCGTAGAGCTCCCGCTGCCGGGTGTCCGGGATCAGCACCATGACCACGTCGCTCTCGGCGCAGGCCTCCGCGGGGCTGAGGACGCGCAGCCCCTCGGACGCCGCCGCCTCCCGGCTCCTGCTGCTCTCGGGCAGGCCGACTCGGACGTCGAAACCGGAGTCGCGCAGGTTGAGGGCGTGGGCGTGACCCTGCGAGCCGTAGCCGAGGATGGCGATCCTCTGACCCTCCAGGGCCGCCGGGTCGGCGTCGGCGTCGTAGTACATGCGGGCGGTCATCGCGGGGTCTCCCTCCGGTGGGCCTGGGGTGCGGCCGCCGGATCCCGGTGAGGGCCAGTGGACGCGATCACGGCGTGGATTCTGCCTTGCACTAGATGTCCCCTGTCGTGTCGGCGCCGGCGGCGAGCGCCAGGGCGGGCCGGCTGCCGCCCGCCGACTCCTCGTCCAGGTCGGGGAGGCTGATGCCGACCTGATCGCCACGCACCAGGGCCACCGCCCCGCTGCGGGCCACCTCCTTGATCCCGAACGGGCGCATCAGCTCGACGAAGTTGTCGATCTTCTCGGTGGTTCCGGTCACCTCGATGATCATCGAGCTCGAGGCGATGTCCACGATGCGTCCCAGGAAGACGTTGACCACTTGAAGTAGCTCGGTGCGCTGCCCCAGCGGCGCGTTCATCCGGATCAGCAGCAGCTCGTGGGAGACGTTGCGCAGCTCGGTGATGTCCTCGATGGTGATCACATCGATCAGCTTGGACAGCTGCTTGGTGGCCTGCTCCGCCTGCTGGCGGCCCACGTGGACGGCGATGGTCATCCGGGACACCGATCCGTCCTCGGTCGGACCGACCGAGAGAGAGTCGATGTTGAATCCACGCCGGCGGATCATCGAGGCCACCCGATTGAGCACGCCGGGCCGGTTCTCGACCAGGACCGAGAGCAGACGGCTCGGGTTCATCAGCTGGCCTCCACGAAGTCGAGCATCCCCTTGCCGAGGGGGACGATGGGGTAGACGTTGGCCCGGGGGTCGATGTCGAAGGCGAGCAGCACCGGTCCCCGGTGGGCGAGGGCCTGGTCGAGCATCGGCCCCACATCCTCGGCGCGGTTGGTGCGGAGCGCCTTCATGCCGAAGGCCTCGCCGAGCTTCACGTAGTCGGGGGTGCAGCTGAGCTGGACCGCGCTCTGCACGCCGTCGTAGAAGTCGTCCTGGAACTGGCGGACCATGCCCAGCGAGTTGTTGTTGAGGATGATGACCTTGACGTCGATCTGGTTCTCGACCATGGTCGCCATCTCCTGCATGTTCATCAGGAAGCCGCCGTCGCCGGTGACGCAGAAGACGGTGCGATCGGGGTTGCTGAGCCTGACCCCCATGGAGGCGGGGAACGCGTAGCCCATGGTCCCCATCCCCCCGGAGTTGAGGAAGCGCCCGGGCTTGGCGTAGTTGAACCAGAGCGCCGACCAGATCTGGTTGTTGCCGACGTCGGCGATCACGATCGCCTCGTCGTGGCAGCGCGTGTACATCTCCTCCAGCACCTCCTGGGGCTGCAGGAAGCCCGGTCGTTTCACGTAGTGGACCGGGTGCTCCTCCCGCCACTGGTCGATCTGGGTCAGCCACTCGTGCTCGCGCTTGGGCCCCACCAAGGGGAGGAGCTGACCAATCGCGGTCTTGGCGTCGGCGACCACCGAGACGTGGGGGACCACGCTCTTGCCGATCTCCGCGGGGTCGATGTCGATGTGGATGAGGTGCTCGACGCGGGGCGCGAAGGAGTCCAGACGGGTGGTCACCCGGTCGTCGCAGCGCATCCCCACCATCATCAGCACATCCGCCTCGCAGACCGCCTTGTTGGTGTAGCCGGCGCCCATGAAGCCGACCATCTGGAGCGCCATCGGATCCTGGAGCGGGAACGCCCCGGTGCCGAGCAGGGTCCAGCCGACCGGGATGTGGGCCCGGTGGGCCAGCTCCAGCACCTCCTCCTCGGCCCCGGAGATGAGCACCCCGCGCCCGATCAGCATCACCGGCCGCTTCGCCTGCTTGATCAGTTCGGCGATGCGGGCGAGCTTGGCGGGGTCGGGCGCCGGCGGCGCCGGGAAGGAGCGGAGCCGGACCGGCTCCTCGGGGTAGTTGAACTCGGTGACCGCGGCCTGGAGGTCCTTGGGGAAGTCGATGACCACCGGGCCGGGACGGCCGGAGCGGGCGACGTGGAAGGCCTCCTTGATGGTGGGGGCGATGTCCTCCACCCGCGTCACCAGGTAGGAGTGCTTCACCACCGACATGGTGGAGCCGATCACGTCCGACTCCTGGAAGCTGTCGGTGCCGATGGCCGCGACGGCCACCTGACCGGTGATGGCCACCACCGGGACGGAGTCGGCGTAAGCGGTGCCGAGCCCGGTGACCAGGTTGAGCGCGCCCGGTCCGCTGGTCGCGAAGCACACCCCCACCGCGCCGCGGCGGCTGCGGGCGTAGCCGTCGGCGGCGTGGGCGGCGGCCTGCTCGTGGCGGACCAGGATGTGGTGGAGCTGCGGGTACTCGGGGAGACGGCGGTAGAGCCAGAGGTTGGCCCCGCCGGGGTACCCGAAAATGGTGTCGACACCCTCGCGGATCAGGGACTCGAGGCAGATCTCGGCTCCGGTCAGGCGCCGGGCGGGCGAGCCGTCGGGGCTCGCGACGGGCGGCGCGGGGGCCGCGGCGGTCAGCGTCGGGGTGGTGGTCACTGGAAGGCCCGCTGCATGGCCTGGAGGACGAAGTCAGCACCGGGGTCACCGTGGCTCGGCCGGGCCGGCCGCGTGGTGCCCGCGCGGCGGGCGGTCCACGCAAGCGCCCTCTCCCGGCGGCCCCGGTTCACCGGGGTGGTGGCGCGATCGCGATGAGAGGCGGCCGCGAGCAGGCCCCACGGCGAGCCGGCGTCGCGCCGGCGCGCGCCATGCCCCCGGCCTGAGCGGTGCGTCGCGCCGCCCCCTGGCTGCGGGCTCGGTCCCTGTCCGTTGCTGGTCATGCCTCTGCCTCCTGCTCGGATCCGGATACAAAAGAAGGGGCCCCCTCCTGGGAGGGGGCCCCTTGGCTTGTTCCGGTCTGTTCTGGTGGCCTACCTGCGCACCGACCCGGCCTGAAGCCTGGAAGCCCCGCCCCTAATCAGGAGCAGGCCCAGCAGCAGTACCAGAACGGCGGCGTAGGTCATCGTGGCCCCGGAGCATACCGTGCGGCCGGTTGCGGCGTCAACCGAGCCCGGGTCACGATCGTGAGACGAGGGCGGGCCACGTCGGCCGGGGCTGACGGCTACCAGAGCCAGAGGCTCATCCGAGGGGGGCGGTGCCGGCGCCATCGACCGTCGAATCCGCCGGCCGGAGCGGCCTCCACCCGGGGACGAGGCGGCCCAGCGCGCGCACGTCGGGGAGGGACACGTCGCCAGACGGGAGCGCGACTCCGACCCCAGCGAGGCCGGTGACCAGCATCGCAGCGGCCAGGTAATACTCGTTGAGGAAGGCCAACTTGGCGAACAGGAAGGTGGCCAGGAGCAGCACGGCCGCCTGCACCGCGAGGTCCCCGAGAGAGTGCGGGCGGCCGCGCCAGCCGATGACCACAAGGGCGATCAGCACCACCATGACGGTCACCAACGAGGACAGAGCCAGATGCCAGGATTGCAAGGTGAATGCGGTGACTGTCAGAGCGCCGGGCCAGGTCGGCAGCGAAAGCTGGAACCCGATGACGGCGGAGAAGAACGGACCCACGCCGGTGATGAGGACGAAGGGCAGCGCGAAGATCGCGGCGCCGATGGCTGCGGCCACCATCTCGCGCCGGGCTCGCCGTGACCAGAGGAACGCGGGCAGCAGCACCAGAGGGGTGAGGGGGTTGACCAGCAGCGCCACCCCGAGACAGGCGATGGCCAGGCGCCGACGGAGTCCGCGCAAGGCCAGCCACATGACCACACCGGCCCCGATGTAGACCTCGACCCAGCTTCGATTGACCATCCCGACGTTGAACGGCGAGGCGATCGCCAGGGCCACCACCCGGTGCGCATCGAAGCGATGACCACCCTGACGTGCCAGCAACCACAATCCGGCGAAGGTGACCCCCAGGGCGGCAACCGACATCACCCGGATGTCGCCGACCAGCCATCCCAGCGCGGCCAGCACCGGGACGATGGGGCCGTAGACAAAGTGCGCGTGCACAAGCCCGGGGTACTGGGGGATGTTCATCGAGAAAACCGGGCCGTAGGGGTTGGCCCCGTGGAGGAGCGCGGCGGTCGCCCCGCTCACAGCGGTGAAGACGTCGATCCGGTCGGCCCCCCAATTCCAGGTGACCGCCATCAGTCCGAGAAGGCAGAGCGTCGCGGCCCCCAACAGCGCCAGGGCGGCACGGCCGGGGCGCAGCACGCACGCGGCCCCGGCGGTCGCCGTCAACGCCAGGGCCAGGGCCACCTGGGCACCCACGTGGTACGCGAAGGGCCCGCCGAGGCGCGGGTATAGCAAGTTGGTGAGGCCGACGATGACGGTGGCCACGACCCACCAGGCCCGACCAGCCATCCGCAGGCCGGTCTTCAGCGCCATCACCGCCAGCACCAGTGAGGCGGCCACCAGGAGCAGCGCCGCGTCGGTCAGAGCGCCGAAGGCCTGCATCACCCCGATGGCGAGGGCTGCCAGCGCAAGGCAGCAGAGACCGGAGCCGAGGAACTCACCGCCCAGTCCCAGCGGGCCTCCGTGGGGCACTGCCCTGAGGCTCACCTCGACCGATCTCTCACTCGAGCCAGCTCTGAGGTCGAAGGGGTGTCGAGGGAGGCGTCATCGGGTGCCAGCGCTGGCGCGGACATGATGGAGAGAAGGTTCTCCGGTCGGGTGCCACCTGGGCGATGGGGCGGGTCGAGAGCCTGTGACGATCTGGTGCGGAAGCCCCGGCCCCACCGCGAGACGCAACTCGCCGCGCCACGTCATGGTGACGAGGGTAACCGAACCGTGACATCTCAGCGCAGAGACGGGCGCCCGAGAGGCATGGAACAGAGAATCAGCGCGGTGCCCCTCGACCAGCTTCTCCGCGCCCTCCCCGTCGTCCTGCTCCTCGGGACCATCCCCGGGCTGGCGGTCGTGACACTCATCGACCCACGGCTTCCCTGGGTGCAGCGGCTCGCCGCGGCACCGGGGTTCTCCGCGGCTGCGGTGGGTGTCACCGGGCTGGTGCTCCACCTGGTGCATGTCGGGTTCATGCCGGTCACGGTGGTCCCTGTCCTGGCGGTGCTTATCGCGGCCGCCGCGGTGCGGCAGCGGCTCTTGCGGGGATCCACACTGCCCGTGGAACGCGATCGCCCGGGGCCCGGGTGGGCGGTTGCTGGCGCCGGTCTGATCGCCGGGCTGGTGCTGGCCGGCATCACGCTGACCGCGCTGCGCAACGACGCGCTGCCACCGTCCACCGACCCGGCCGTGCACGGCGCCGTGGCGGCCACCATCGTCCAGGACCGCGACGTCCTTCCCGTGGTTCCCGTTCCGGCAACCGGCTCCGGATTCGTCCGCACCCAGACGGCCTTCGAGGCGACCGATGCGCTGGCCTCCGAGCTCGGGGCTGGAGGCCCTGCCAACGTCATGCTGCCGCTCGCCCTGGTCAGTCTCCTGTTGCTCCCCCTGAGCGTCGCTGTGCTGGCGTATCGCGCGGTCCCCGACCGGCGGGTCGCCGCCCTGGGATCGCTGCTGTGCCTCGGCCTGATCTTCCCGGCGCAGTGGGTGGCATTCGGGGACTACCCCTACCTGGTGGACTCCACCCTCGTGGTCCCCCTCATCCTCGCCGTGGCCTGCTGCCTCGAGGCGAGATCGACGGTCGCCAGCGCGCTGATGGCGGGTGCAGCCGTGCTGGCCATCTGGGTCATCCACGGTCTCGAGATCCCGACCGCTGTTGTGATCGGTGCGCCCCTCTGGGCAGCGATCCTGATCCGGCAGAGGCGGGCCGCCCTGGCCGGCGCAGGAGCGGCCCTGGCCGCGATAGCCGTCGGGGCCGCTGCCGGCTATCTCCTCACCCGCGCTCCCGCCCTCCCGGCCGGACAGGTCTCCGGTCCGGT